>NZ_ALPM01000014.1:0-4566 GCF_000294595.1 Arthrobacter sp. TB 23
GGCGGGGTTTCGCTGTCGGGATGACAGGATTTGAACCTGCGACCCCTTGACCCCCAGTCAAGTGCGCTACCAAGCTGCGCCACATCCCGATTGGCCGGCCAATGAAGGCCGAACCACCTGAAGAATCCTATCGCATGCCAGGCCTCCGGACGAACCAGACGAGCCGTAAACAGGTTTCTCAGGTAAAAACGGCCACCGGGCCAAGGATTGCCGCTAGGAAGCGGCAATCCTGACCTTGAGGGCCGTTCCTTGCTACTTCTTCTTGCCGCGCTTCTCGCGGACCCGCATGGCGACCTCGATGGGCGTTCCCTCGAAGCCGAAGGTCTCCCGCAAGCGACGCTGGATGAACCGGCGGTAGCCCGGATCCAGGAACCCGGTGGTGAAGAGGACGAACTTCGGCGGACGCGAGGAGGCCTGCGTGCCGAAAAGGATCCGGGGCTGCTTTCCACCGCGGACCGGGTGCGGGTGGGCAGCAACCAGCTCGCCGAGGAACGCGTTCAGGCGTCCGGTCGGGATGCGGGTGTCCCACGACTCGAGGGCCTGGTCCAGGGCCGGGGTGAGCCGGTCCTTGTGCCAGCCGGTCAGCGCCGAGATGTTCACGCGGGGCGCCCAGTCGACATGTGCCAGGTCCTGCTCGATCTCGCGCTCCAGGTACTTGCGGCGCTCGTCGTCCATCAAGTCCCACTTGTTGAACGCCAACACCAGGGCACGGCCGGATTCCATGGCGAGGTTGAGGATCCGGATGTCCTGTTCGCTGAGCACCTCGTCCACGGCCAGCAGCACCACTGCCACCTCGGCCTTTTCCAGGGCCGACTGGGTCCGCAGCGACGCATAGAAGTCGGCGCCCTGTGCCATGTGCACACGGCGGCGGATGCCTGCGGTGTCCACGAACCGCCAGACACGGCCGTCGAGCTCAATCATTTCGTCGACCGGGTCGCGGGTGGTTCCGGCCAGCGGATCCACCACTACCCGGTCGCTGCCTGCGAGCTTGTTCAGCAGCGAGGACTTGCCGACGTTGGGGCGTCCGATCAAGGCAACCCGACGAGGACCGCCGGAGCGTTCTAGTCCGCCGTGCGCCGAGAACTTCGGCAGCACCTCGAGCGCCTGGTCCAGCATGTCGCCGGTCCCGCGGCCGTGCAGGGCCGAAACGGGCCAGGGCTGGCCGAAGCCGAGACCCCACAGGGTGGCGGCGTCGGCTTCATTCTGGATGTCGTCGACCTTGTTGGCGACGAGAATGACCGGCTTCTTCTTCTTGCGGAGCATCTGCACAATGGCTTCGTCGGTGGCGGTGGCGCCAACGGTGGCGTCGACGACCAGCAGGACAGCGTCGGCCATGTCGACGGCGATCTCGGCCTGGTCGGCGACCCGGGCGTGGATGCCACGGGCGTCGTGCTCCCAGCCGCCGGTGTCCACGAGGGTGAACCCGCGACCGTTCCAGGTCGCTGAGTACATGACCCGGTCACGGGTGACGCCGGGGGTGTCTTCGACTACCGCTTCGCGGCGGCCGAGGATGCGGTTGACCAGGGTGGACTTGCCGACGTTGGGACGTCCAACGATCGCAAGTACCGGGTCGAGCTGCAGGGGCGCGTCGGGGTCATAGTCCTCGGGCTCCAACGCAAGCAGGGCAGCGTCTTCCTCGTCGAGGTCATAGTCGTCGAGTCCGGCCCGGAGGGACCGCGCGCGGATCTCGGCTTCGTCGTCGTCGATTCCGGCCAGGCGCTCCGCAATCGAGTCCTCGCCGGTCGGCTCAAACTCTTCTGCCCCTTCAATGTCAGGGCGGGCCTGGTTGTCAGTCATGAGTGCATTCCTTCGTTATCAGTGTGCAACGGTTCGAACGACGTCGAGCACAGCCGTGATGGTCTGCTCGAAATCGAGTTCCGATGAATCTACGGTAACCACGCCATCTGCGGCCTGGTGAAAATTGACGACTTTCGAGTCTTTGGTGTCCCTGCCGATGACCTGCTCCTGCAGCTGCGCGTCGGTCTGGGTGCCACCGAGCTGGTCGCCACGGCGGCGCAGGCGGGCGGCCTCGCTGGCGGTCAGCAGGATCCGCACCTCAGCGTCGGGGGCGACCACGGTGGTGATGTCCCGGCCCTCGGCCACGATGCGGTGCCCCGAGTCGGCGATGATCTGCCGCTGACGGCGGATCAGTTCGCTGCGGGCGCCCAGGGTGGTGGCCACCGCCGAAACGGCCTCGGAGACGCGCGGTTCGCGGATCGCGGCGGTGACATCTTGACCACCGACCGTCACTGACTCGGAGTCGGGACGGGTGCTGATATCCAGCTCGATCGTGCGGGCGGCGTGTTCGACGGCGGCGCCGTCACCCAGGTCCACCCCTTCCGCGAGGCAATGCCAGGTGACTGCCCGGTACATGGCTCCGGTGTCCAGGTAGGCGGCATGGAGTTGACGTGCAGCCTCACGGCTCACGCTGGACTTACCGGACCCGGAGGGCCCGTCGATGGCGACGACAAGGGACTTGCCGATGCGGAATAAGGAATGGGGGGTGTTCACTGGACCACTTTCCAACCGTTGGCGGTAAGGAATTCAAGGAGATCGTGCCGTTTGCCGGGCACCACCGAAATTTCGGCCATACCCACCTGACGCCCGGGCGAGTGTTCCAGCCTCAGGTCCTCAAGGTTAATGCCGGCGTCGCCAATCTCGGTGAGGAGCCGCGCAATCTGCCCCGGCACGTCATCGACGAGCACCGTCATGCGGGCGAACGCTTCGGGCGGGGTGCCGTGCTTGCCGGGGATGCGGGCCTGGCCCACGTTGCCCTCGGAAATCAGCTGGGCCATGTCGAGGCGCGAGCCTGCCCCCGTGGGATTCTCGAGGGTTCCGATCAAACGGTTCAGGTCCTCGCGCACCCCATACAGGATCTCGACCAGACGGTCCGCGTTCGCGGAGAGGATCTGCACCCAGAGCCGTGGGTCGCTGGCGGCGATCCGGGTCACATCGCGCAACCCATTGCCGGCCAGGGCCAGCGCGTGTGGTGGTGAATCCTGCAGCCTGCTGGCCACCAGCGAGGAAAGGACCTGCGGTAGGTGGGAGATCAGCGCGACCGACTGGTCGTGATCCTCGGCGCTCATGCGCGCGACGACGGCGCCCAGGTCGATGGCCAACGCTTCGGCGGTGCGGATGGCCAGGGCGGTGCTGTGCTCTGAAGCGCAGACCACCCACGGCATGCTGGTGAACAGTTCGGCGCTGGCGGCAACCGGCCCGGATTTCTCCCGGCCAGCCATCGGGTGGGTCCCCACGTAGCGGCCTAGCGCCGTGTCGTCGACGACGGTGGTCAGGTGGTCAAGCACCGAGGCTTTGACGCTGGCAATGTCGACGACGACGGCGTTCGGGTACTCGGTGAGCGCCTTGGCACTCAAGTCAGCTGTGACGTCCGGTGGCGCTGCGATGACGACCAGTTCCGGTTCGAACGTCTCGACCGGGTTCAGGGCCCGGCCCGCGCCAATATCCTCGGCCACCGCTTGGGTGGACGGAGAGATATCGGTGAGGACGACGTCGATCCCACGTGCTTTCAGCCCCAGCCCAATGCTGGCGCCCAAAAGCCCCGTGCCCACTATGAGCACGGGACCAGACAGGTGGGTGCCGCCGTTGTTAACGCCAGGCATGGTTTAGAGTCCCACCGCTGCCAACAGGTGTCCGACTTCCTGGTTGCCCAGGACACGAATGCTGCCCTGACGCTGGTCGTTGACCCGGATGGGGCCAACCTGGGTGCGGACCAGCCGCTCGACCGGGTGGCCGACAGCTTCGAAGAGGCGACGGACCACACGGTTGCGGCCCGAGTGAAGGACAACCTCTACCAGGATGTGTCCCGGGGTGGAATCGACGAGCCTGAACGAGTCGACGCTGGCGATGCCGTCTTCGAGTTCGATGCCCTCTCGCATCTGCGCGCCGATGCCGTGGGCCATGGGGCCGCGGACCTGCACCAGGTAGGTCTTGGGGACCTCGTAGGACGGGTGGGTGAGGCGGTTCGTGAGTTCGCCGTCGTTCGTCAGGAGCAGCAGGCCCTCGGTGGCGACGTCGAGACGACCCACGTGGAAGAGCCGCTCGTTTTCGTTCTTGTTCTTCAGGTAGTCACTGATGCAGGGACGGCCCTCGGGGTCCTCCATGGTGCAGATGACGCCCTTGGGCTTGTTGAAGACGTAATAGACCAGGTGGTCGTTGAGCTGCAGACGAATGCCGTCAACGTGGATGGCGACCTGGGTGGGATCGACCCGGACACCGAGATCGGTGACGATGGTGCCGTCGACCTCGACGCGACCGTCCTCGATCATTTCCTCGCAGACGCGGCGTGACGCCACTCCTGCCGAGGCCATGATCTTCTGCAGGCGCACACCGTCGGGGTTGTGGACGTCGAGCCGATCGACGGGCAGTGCCTTGGGGCCCTGTGCCTTGGGCCGACGGACCGGTCCGAGGCTCTGACCGAAGCGTTCCCTGCCGAAGGCCTTGGGACCGGTTGGCTTCTGTCGGTTGCCGCCCTGCTTGGCGCCGGCCTGCTTGGGGGTGCGGTTGGCGAAGGGACGGCCCTCGCCTGAACCCTCCGACGAACCGCGG
>NZ_ALPM01000015.1:0-5240 GCF_000294595.1 Arthrobacter sp. TB 23
AGTTGCGGGCGCGTTCGGCGTTAACAGTGATCGCTAGAAGACGTCGACCAGGCGGCCGACAATAAACAGAACGATGCAGGCTACGAAAACCACTCCGATGCCAATGAGCCACGGGAGCGGGTGGTTTGCCTTCGAAGTGCCCTCGTCGTGGCCCTGCGGTCCCACGGTCGAGGACTCACCCGGTGGGGTTTCGCCTGGGGGGACTCCGCCGCCCGGCTCCAGCCCGGTGATCTTCTCGCCCTGTGGATCGGGGTTCTGTCCTGTCATTCGGTGCCTCCTAGATTTCCCAATCAGACCTCTTGGGTGATGGGTCTTTCGTGTCACGGGGTGTCCAGGACATGGTGATGTCGGCTCCCTCTTCGGTCTCGCGCACAAACAGGTGGAGGTCTTCCCCATAAAGGTTCTCGTGTTCGACCACGTCACCCGCCTCGTGCGCCATCTCAACCAGCCGGCTGATGGCCACTGCCATGGCCCGGCCCCAGTCATGTGGATGCTTGCTTGACGATTCTTCGGTTACAGAGAACTTTCTGTCCATAGTTGCCATTGTGCTCCTTAAGTCTCTGCAGTGGGGCAATTAATCTGGCGGCGGATTCCTGCCCGGCAGTAAATAATGGTAAGCCCCCTGTGCAGTTTTGGGATGATTCAACCCTAGCAGTACCGGTGTTCACGCTGACCGGATGCGCGTTCAGCTCCGACCCGCAAAAAGGAACCAGCCCGGTAGGCGTCTTTCCCCAGGGATCGAGTCAACACAAACAACCGATATCCGGGGCGAAACCTGTCATTTGTGCTGACTCGACTGTCTGGCTGATCGCGCCGCCTCGCCGATAATTGCCGTGTAGGTGGGGTAGGCGAACTTTACCCGCGCGAGGGTTGCGACGTCGGTGCCCGCCGCCATCGCCGCAGCGACCGCCTGGATCACCTCCACCGCGTTCTCTCCCACTGCGTGCGCTCCAAGGATCAGCTCCCGGTGCCGGTCCAGCACCAGTTTCAGGAACCCCTGCTCCCGGTCATCGATGATGGGGCGCTCCACCTCGCCATAGGGTACGACGACGGCGGTCGCCTCCCGGTCACGCGCCCGTGCCGCTTCCTCGGTGAGGCCGACGCCGGCGTAATCCGGGTCAGTGAAACCACCGGCGGGCAGCAGATGGTGTGGAGTGGTCCGATGCGCTCCGAGGACCGCGTTCTCGGCAGCGGTTTCGCCCTCAAACACGGCGGCCTGCACCAGCATGCTGGAGCCGTTCGCATCCCCCGCCACATAGACGTGGGGAACGTTCGAGCGCAGATAGTCGTCAACCGGTATCGCGTTGCGTTGGGCCTGGACACCGGCCGCGGCCAGGCCAAGAGACTCAATGTTCGCCGGCCAACCGGCAGCCATCACGACCGTGTCGACCGCCTCCACCTGCTCTCCGGTTGGGCTGGTCCAGTGCAGGTGTAGCCCGCCGTCGTCGTCCCTGGTGATCTGGTTGATCCCGCCGATCCCTGTCTCCACCCGCACACCCCGGGCGCGGAACCCATCGGTGACCGCCGCCGAGACAGCGGCGTCCTCGGTGGTGAGGATGCGCGGCGCCAGATCCAGCAGCAGCACCCGGGAACCGAGTGCATGGAAGATGGTGGCCAGCTGCGCGCCGGTGTGCCCGCCGCCGATCACGGCGATGGCCCGCGGCAGATCCGGCAGGTCGAGAATGTCCGGCGGCAGGACGGCATGCTCGGCGCCGGGGATGGGTAGGCGGCGCGCGTTGCCGCCAACGCAGAGGATGACCGAACCGGCCGTCACTGCGCGGCCGTCCACCGTCAGGGTGTGTGAGTCAGCGAAGGAAGCCTCGCCGGTGAGCAGGGTGATGCCCAACCGGGCGACGACGTCGTCGTACCCTTTGGCCGCGAGCACCCGGTCCACGGTGGACCTGACCCGCCGGACGATCTGGGGCCAGTCAACCGACGGTTCGGCGACGACGATCCCGTAGTCATAGGCGGTGCGCACCTCCCGGTACAGGCGGGCCGTCTTCGCAAGGACCCGCGTCGGCACGCACCCGGAATTCACGCAGGTGCCGCCGAGCCTCGCCCGCTCCACTACAGCCACGCGGGCGCCGAGTTCCGCGGCCCGCACCGCGGCTGCCATCCCCGCAGGGCCAGCGCCCACAATCAGAACATCGAAGTCGTATTCCATGGCTTTGCTCCTGTGGGTGGTCGGGGCGCGATCGGCTGCTGCTTCCTGTATAGCGGCAAATGCCACAAAACTCCCGTACTTCAGACGTCCCGGGTAATCTCAGTGGTATGACAACCCAGCCGGAGACCCTGAAGGAAACGCGGAAGACTGCCGCGAATCTGATCCCCGCGGTGCTGATCGCCGGGTCGGGGTTTGTGATGTTCGGACTGGATCAGCGGTGGCTGGGTTACCTGCTGTTGGCGGCCGCCTTGGCGTCGTCGTTCTTCATCGGGCGTCAGCTGTTCAAGGATCTGGCGCTGCTGTCACTCGGACTGATCATCATGAGCCTGGTGCCCATCACCACCGACATCAGCTTCGAACACATGTTCACCATGGGGACAGCAATGGTCCTGGCGGTGGGGCTGCCGTATTCGATTTCACGGTTTGTGTTCAAGGACCACGCCATCCGGTTTCCGGTACTCACCGGCCAGAAGTGGACGCGGACCGAGCGCTGGTACCTGGTGGCCGTCGTCGTGATGGGGTACTTTCTCCTGCCCGTCTACATGATTCCTACCGGCGTGTTTGAGAACTGGCCGGCAGCCTCGGATCCGAGCACCGTGGCGCGGCTGTTCCTCGGCACCAATGTGCTGGGCATCTGGGACGAGCTGTTCTTCATCTGTACGGCCTTCACCCTGCTGCGGCGGCATCTGCCGGACTGGCAGGCCAACATGCTGCAGGCGGTGCTGTTCACCTCGTTCCTCTGGGAACTGGGCTTCCACGCCTGGGGGCCTTTGCTGATCTACCCCTTTGCGCTGGTGCAGGGCTGGATTTTCAAGAAGACCAAATCATTGAGCTACATTGTGGCGGTTCACCTGCTGTTCGACTTTGTGTTGTTCCTGGTGCTGATTCACGCGCACAACCGCGAATGGTTCGACATTTTCCTGTACTAGCCACCTGCTGATCCCCGCCTGATCGTGGGGTGAGAGTCTCCCCACAGTTTTCCCTTCCGGCTGGACAGCTACCCACTGTCATCTGAGACGGTGAAGCCATGGATGAACTAGTCAACGCGTTGGCCCCGGTGGTCGGGGTCGCTGCGGCCTTGATCGCAGCCGTGCTGCTCGCAGCCATTTTGCGCCGGATAGCTGTGCGCGCCCTGCGGAAGGTCCCCGCCATTCAGGGGGCATCCCGTCGGGCGCTGAACCCGGTGCGGCTCGTGCTCGCCATTGTGGGCGCGCGGATAGCCCTCGCGGTGACTGCCGCCGACACCGACTGGTTTGGGCCGGTGGACTACGCGCTGGTGCTGGCTCTCATTGGGGCCGTGGCCTGGCTGGTCGCGTCGCTCCTGCTGGTGTTTGAGGCGGTGGCGTTGCGGAAATTCGGGAGGGACACCGTTGACCATGGGCGGATGCGGCGCCTGAAAACGCAGATCATGCTGGCCCGCCGGGTGGGAGTGGCACTGGTGATCACCTTCGCGCTGGCCAGCGTGCTGCTGACGATCCCCGAGGTGCGTGCCCTCGGCGCTGGCATCCTGGCCTCGGCCGGGCTAATCTCCATTGTCGCCGGCCTCGCCGTCCAGAGCTCCCTGGCCAACGTCTTTGCCGGGGTGCAACTGGCCTTCACCGACGCCCTGCGGATCGACGACACCGTGTTCGTTGAAGAACAGCTGGGCACGGTCGAGGAAATCACCATGACCTATGTGGTGGTCAAGGTCTGGGACGACCGCCGGATCATCCTGCCCTCGACCTACTTCACCACCACGCCGTTCGAGAACTGGACGCGGAGCCGTTCCGAACTGCTCGGCACCGTTGACCTGGACCTCGACTGGCGGGTTCCCATCGATTCGATGCGGGCCCACCTGGCCGCAATACTTGCCGAGACCACCCTGTGGGACGGGCGCACCAGCACCCTGCAAATCACCCAGGCCACCGACGGGATGGTGCGGGCCAGAGTCCTGGTCAGCGCCGTCGACAATGACGCCCTCTGGGACCTGAAGTGCCTGATCCGCGAATCAATGGTCGTGTTCCTGCAGACCCACCACCGCGAGGCGCTGCCCCGGCAGCGGTGGGAGGCAGTGCACCCTCCCCAAGCCCTCGAAGCTCCCCAACCCGCCGCCCTCGGATCGAGTCAACACAAATAACCACTTTTCGGCGTGAAACCTGCTATCTGTGTTGACTCGCTCCGCTCCGATCCAATGCGGGGAGGGCTAGGTGCGGGGTTTGAGGCTGGGGGAGCCGTCCACGCCGTCGCCCGCGCTAAGCCCGGTCAGCACGGCGCGGATGGCGTCGAGTGAGGAATGCTCCGGCTCCCACCCGAGCAGTGTGCGTGCACGGTCGGTGTTCATGACCGGTGCCAGGGCAGCCATGTCGATCCACCCCGGATCGGTACGCTGCAGCCCCAGCGCCCAGGTCACGCCGACGACGGCGCGCAGCACCTTCACGGGGAGGTTCACCACTCGTCGGGCGCCCAACTGCCCCGCGACCTTGGCCGGTGTGAGCACCGGTTCGGCAGCGATGTTGAAGGCACCGCCCACCCGCCGGTCGACGGCCCGCCAGTAGGCGTCTGCGACGTCGTCGGCGTGGACCGCCTGAAAGATCAGCCGATCAGGGATGGGAATGACCGGGAGCCGCAGCCGATTCAGCAGGAACTTCGGGACGAGCGGGCCCAGGAAGTAGCGGCCGATCTCGCTCCCTGCATCCTGCTGAAAGATCAGCCCCGGGCGAAGCCGGGTGACGGGGATCTCCGGGTACCGCCGGTCGAAGTCATCAAGGAGCGCTTCCTGCTCAGCCTTATGCCGACTGTAGTGAGAGGTGCTGATGCCCCCATGCGGCCAACTTTCATCCACCCGCTGGCCCTTCGAGGCCGGGCTATAGGCACCCACCGATGACGCGCAGACGAAGTGGCGCACTCCCGCGTCGGCGGTCGCCTGCAGCGCGTTGGCGGTACCGGTGACGTTGGTGCGGTGCATCGCCGGTTCATTGCGGTTCGGCTGGATGGCCCAGGCCAGGTGCACGACGGCGTCTACGCCGTCGAGCGCTGCGGTGAGCGTGCTGCGCCCCTCGTCGGTCCCGATATCGAGGGCGTGCCATTCGCACCCGCC
>NZ_ALPM01000016.1:0-6141 GCF_000294595.1 Arthrobacter sp. TB 23
GCGGGCGAAGCCGACGATTTCCACGCCGCCCGGATGCTCGGCCGCAGCCCGTTGCAAGCGCCGTAACAGAGCGGTTCCGACGTTACCGGTGGCGCCAACAACCGCAATTCGGAGGGTGCCGGCTGGACTAATCTGGGAGAAAGCCATCTGCCAACGGTAATCCTTAGGTAGGCTTATGCACTAGTAAGGGTCCTTACAGTAGTCAGCTGGACCTGTAGGAACTATGTGGAGGTACCAAATGGCACCCAGCGGCGGCACAGCGGCGGATTCGCCCGAAGCGCAGACCCAGGACAAAGCACGCAATGCGCCGAGTCCCGACGACGACCGGAAGCCCGACAGCCCCACCGAGATCAAAAAGCCGGCCTGGGGATACGTGTTCAAGCGCACCCTCCGTGAATTCGGCAAAGACCAGTGCACCGATCTGGCTGCTGCCCTGACCTACTTCGCGGTGCTGGCGATCTTCCCGGCGCTGCTGGCGGTGGTCTCCCTGCTCGGTGTCTTCGGTCAGGCGGAAACCACCACCAACACCGTGCTGGACATCCTTGAAGGGGTAGCACCGGGTGCAGCCGAGAACGAGACGCTCGAAAGCACTATTGAAGGTCTCGCTACCTCACAGGGTGCTGGTCTGACGCTGATCATCGGTGTTCTCGGTGCGCTCTGGTCTGCCTCCGCCTACGTCAACGCCTTCAGCCGGGCAATGAACCGGGTGTATGAGGTGGAGGAGGGGCGTCCGTTCTGGAAGCTGCGCCCGGTAATGCTCCTCATCACCGCTATAGTCCTGCTGCTGGTGGTGCTGATGGCCCTCCTGCTGGTCCTGTCCGGACCGATCGCCGAATCGGTCGGGAATGTGATTGGTCTCGGCGACACGGCTCTTCTCGTGTGGAACATCGCCAAGTGGCCGGTCATGGTGGTTTTTGCCATCCTGATGATCGCCATCCTGTACTACGGGGCGCCCAACGTGAAGCAGCCCAAGTTCCGTTGGATGAGCATGGGATCGTTTGTTGCGTTGTTGGTCCTCGGACTCACCACTGCTGGATTCTCTTTCTACGTTGGCAACTTCGGCAGTTATGACGAGACCTACGGGGCGATCGCCGGCGTCATCGTGCTGCTGCTGTGGCTCTGGCTGGCTAACCTCTCACTGCTCTTCGGTGCAGAGTTCGACGCCGAACTGGAGCGCGGCCGGCAACTCCAGGCCGGCATCGAAGCTGAGGAAACCATCCAGCTCCCTCCACGGGACGCCACCGCAAGCCGCAAGAAGCTCGACAAGGAACTCGAAGACATCGACAACGGGCGTGAGCTGCGCCGGAAGTACGAACGCGAGTCGGCTCGGCAGAGCCAGGACAACTGATCGCCAACCGGCGATCACCCAGTGATCAATTCCACCTCTGTCGCTGGGCTGTTCCAACCAACAGCCCAGCGACAGAAGATTAGGCTGAAGAGATGACCGAGAACGAACACAGCACTCGTGGCGCCTACGTGAACACGGGCAAGGAATTCAGCCGTGACACCACCTATATCGAAACCCGGATCACCCGGGACGGGTCGGACGGCTTTCCCGTGGAGGCCGGCCGGTACCGGCTGATCGCCGCCCGCGCCTGCCCTTGGGCCAACCGCGCCATCATCGTGCGCCGGCTCCTCGGACTCGAGGACGCCATTTCGCTGGGGACCCCGGGCCCGACCCACGACAAGCGGTCCTGGACCTTTGACCTCGACCTTGACGGACGCGACCCGGTCCTGGGCATCGAACGACTGCAGGAAGCGTTCTTCAAGCGGGATCCCGAGTATCCGCGCGGTATCACCGTTCCGGCGATCGTCGACGTGCCTTCAGGTGCCGTCGTCACCAACAACTTCCCGCAAATCACCCTTGATTTCTCCACTGAGTGGAAAGATTTCCACCGCGACGGCGCCCCCGATCTGTACCCGGAGAAACTGCGTGAAGAGATCGATCAGGTCGCCAAGCGGATCTTCACCGAGGTGAACAACGGCGTCTACCGGTGCGGGTTCGCCGGATCGCAGGAAGCGTACAACGACGCCTACGACCGCCTGTTCACCGCGCTGGACTGGCTGGAGGAACGCCTCAGCCACCAGCGGTTCCTGGTAGGGGAGACCATCACCGAGGTCGACGTCCGCCTGTTCACCACCCTGGTGCGCTTCGACGCCGTCTACCACGGACACTTCAAGTGCAACCGGAACAAACTCACCGAAATGCCAGCCCTGTGGGGCTACGCCCGGGACCTGTTCCAGACCCCCGGCTTCGGCGACACGATCGACTTTGACCAGATCAAGGATCACTACTACATCGTGCACGAAGACATTAACCCGACCGGGATTGTGCCCAAAGGCCCGGATCTGGCCAACTGGCACACCGAGCATGGCAGGGAAGGCCTCGGCGGCAAGCCCTTCGGGCAGGGAACCCCGCCCACCGCTGCCTAAAGCCAGCTAAACCGTGTCAACCGATGCCCCGCCCGTACCGGATTCCCCGGCTGCTGGGTGGGGTTTCGGCGGGTAGGGAGCGACCCGCCGAGTGCCCCTCCGAACGACCCACTCTGGCTAATTAGGGAACATAACCGTTTCTTAATAGAGGTAAACCTAGGCTAGCCTTACTTCTGTCCGGAGTTAGACGGTGAGGAGGCATGCGATGGCAGTGCAGACTGCTCCAGCCCCTCTTGCCCGCGCTCCGATCGCCTCAGCCAGACCCCGCGGACAGCGCCGGGTTCTGAAGCTGGGCGCAGTGCTGGTCGTCCTCGCCCTGGTCTGCGCCGCCTCGCTCGCATTCGGCTCCCGGCCCATCAGCTTCGACGTCCTGGTCGCTGCGCTAACCGATTTCGACCCGGCCAACGGCGACCACGCCGTCGTCCACTCCCGCATTCCCCGCACCGTCACCGGCCTCATGGTCGGCGCCGCCCTCGGCCTCGCCGGTGCCGCCATGCAGGGAGTGGCCCGGAACCCGCTCGCTGACCCAGGCATCCTCGGCGTCAACGCAGGAGCCGCGCTCGCCGTCGTCATCGGCATCTACGTCTTCGGGATCGCCGAGGTGACCGGCTACATTTGGTTCGCGTTCGCCGGGGCAGCCTTCGCCGCCGTCGTGGTCTACGCCATCGCAAGCCTCGGCCGGGAAGGCGCCACCCCCATCAAGCTGGCGCTCGCGGGGGCGGCCCTGTCCGCGGGGCTGGGCAGTCTGATGAACGCCGTCCTGGTGTCCAGCCAGGAGACGCTCGACCGGTTCCGGTTCTGGCAGGTCGGCACCGTGTCAGGCCGGGGCTGGGATGTCCTCCTGCCGGTCCTGCCGTTCCTCGTGGTCGGCATCCTGTTGACCCTCCTGACCGGTAAGGCACTGAACAGCCTGTCCCTCGGTGACGACATCGCGAAGGGGCTCGGCCAGAACGTGGCGATAGCCCGCGGTGTCGCGGCGCTGGGCGTCGTCATCCTCTGTGGCGCTGCGACCGCAGCCGCCGGACCGATCGCCTTCGTGGGCCTGGTGATCCCTCACATGGTGCGGGTGCTCACCGGCCCCGACTACCGCTGGATCCTGCCCTTCTCGGTGGCACTTGCCCCGGTGCTGCTCATCGGAGCCGACATTGTCGGCCGGCTCATCCTGCCACCCGGCGAGGTGCAGGTGGGGATCATGACCGCCGTCATCGGCGCCCCGGTGTTCATCTGGCTGGTCCGCCGCCGGAAGCTGGCCCAACTATGAGCCTCCACCCAGCGCCCCCGACCGGCGCGGCCACACCCGCCGCTGCCACACCGAATGGCGCTGCCATACCGAATGGCGCTGCCACACCGAATGACGCTGCCACACCGCGGGCGGCTACCGTCAGCGGCGGTCGACGCCGGCAAGCAGCCCAGCGCCGCCTGGTGATCGGTATCCTCGCGGGGATCACCGCCGTCCTGTTCGCGGTCTCCGTCCTGCTCGGCACCTATACCGTGACCATCCCGGACTTCTTCAGGATCCTCGGCGGCGCCGATATCCCCGGCGCTACGTTCATCGTGATGGAAAACAAGCTTCCCCGCGCGGTGATCGCGGTCCTTATCGGAGTGGCCTTCGGCCTGGCAGGCACCATTTTCCAGACCATGCTCCGGAACCCGCTGGCCAGCCCCGACATCATTGGGATCAGCTACGGAGCCAGTGCCTCCGCCGTGGCAGCAATAGTGCTGTTCGGGGCGGCGGGCGTTGCGGTCTCCCTTTCGGCCCTGATCGGTGCACTCGCCGTCGCGGCAGCGATCTACCTGCTCTCCCGCCGCGGCTCGGCGGCCGGGTACCGGCTGATCCTGGTGGGAATTGGCTTCGCCGCGGTGCTGCACGCGGTGGTCAGTTTCCTGCTCACCCGCACCGATATCCGCACCGCATCGGACACCCTGGTCTGGCTCAACGGCTCCCTGAATTCCAGCAACTGGGACCGCGCCACGATCCTCATCCTCGCCCTGCTGCTGCTGATCCCCGCGGCGGCCGTCCTGTCCCGGGGGCTGCGCGGACTGGAACTGGGCGACGATACCGCCGCCAGTCTCGGCATCCGGGTCGAACCATCGCGGCTAGCTCTGATCACCGTCGGAGTGGCCCTGGCTGCCGTTGCCACCGCCGCCGCCGGGCCGGTGGCGTTCGTCGCCTTCCTCGCCGGCCCGATCGCGCGCCGCCTCGTGAAGGGCGCCGTGTCTCTCACCGCGGCCGGACTGGTGGGCGCGGTGATAGTTCTCGCCGCAGACTTCGTGGCAGCCAACATGATTCCCGGTGTGTCACTTCCGGTCGGCGTAGTAACAGGCGTCCTCGGCGCCCCGTTCCTGCTGTGGCTGCTCGTGACCGCCAACAGGACAGGACAGGGAGGCTGAAATGGCTCTGACAGCCAGCGAGCTGACACTCGCATACGACGACCGCAAAGTGGTCCAGGACCTCACCGTCGAGCTGCCGGCCGGCAAGGTCACGGTGATCGTCGGGGCCAACGCCTGCGGCAAGTCCACCCTGCTGCGCGGCCTGGCCCGCCTGCTGAAGCCGTCGGCCGGCGTCGTCAACCTCGACGGCAAGGACATCCACTCGCTGTCCACCCGCACCGTCGCGCGGATCCTCGGGCTGCTCCCGCAAACACCGGTAGCCCCGGACGGGATCACCGTCGCCGACCTGGTGGGTCGCGGCCGCTACCCGCACCAGGGCTGGTTCCGGCAGTGGACCAACGACGACGACGTCGCCGTCGCCTCCGCCCTCCAAGCCACCGACACCCTTGAGCTCGCTGACCGCTTTGTCGATGAACTGTCCGGTGGGCAGCGGCAGCGGGTCTGGATCGCGATGGCCCTGGCCCAGCAAACCGACATCCTGCTGCTGGATGAACCCACCACCTTCCTCGACGTCACCCACCAGGTGGAAGTACTGGATCTGATCACCGACCTGAACCGGCGCGACGGCACCACGGTGGCCATCGTGCTCCACGACCTGAACCTCGCCGCACGCTACGCCGATCACCTCATCGCCATGAAGGACGGCCAGATCGCCGCGCAGGGCAGTCCCGCCAAGGTGGTGACCGAGGAGACCGTCACCTCGGTTTTCGGTCTGCAATGCCGCGTCATCCCGGACCCCGTATCCGGCACACCCATGGTGGTGCCGGTCGGCCGGCACCACTCAGGCGACGGAGCTACTCAGTCGTCACCCAAAACGTCCACCGGGCAGGGGTTCCTGCCTAATCCGCAGGACACGCTGTCCGCGCACCACCTGGAGGCAGCAACATGACCGAAGTCAGCAACCGCACGGCCCGACGGAGCGAGCGCGCACCACAGCGCACCGATGGAACCGTTTCGGCGGTATCAGCCTTCGACGTCGTCGTCACCCGGGTGCAGCGCCTCAGCGACAACTTCCAACGCATCACCTTCGGCGGGTCCTGCCTGAGGGACTTCGGGGTGCAGGGGCCAACGCTCGACCTGCGGATCAAAGTCATGATCCCCGCCACCCGCGACGACGATGCCCCCCGCGTGAACATGCGGGAACTCCTCGAGTCACCGCCCGAGGGCTCGGGCTGGTATCAGCGGTGGCTCGCGATGGACCCCGCCGAGCGCGGCGCCATGCGCACCTACACCGTCAGGGCGGCCCGGTGCGATGGCGACCAGCCAGAGATCGACGTCGACTTCGTGATGCACTTCGATGCTGAGGGGAACGGCGGG
>NZ_ALPM01000017.1:0-18497 GCF_000294595.1 Arthrobacter sp. TB 23
CCCGACGGTGGCATGGCTGGGCACGAGATGGGTGGGATGGGTGGGATGGACGGCATGCTGGATGAAGATCAGATGGCTGATCTGGAAGCGGCTGAGGGTGACGACGCGGTCGGGTTGTTCCTGGAATCCATGATTGAACACCACGACGGGGCGGTGGAGATGGCCCAGGAGGAAATCGATAACGGGGAGAACCCTGCGGCAATTGCTCTCGCCGAGACCATCATGGAAACCCAGCTCGCCGAAATCCAGGAAATGGAACAGCTGCTCGCCGAACTCTAACCCTGGTCGGCCGCGCTAATCGATCCGGGGGAGAGGGCCTCAGCCGTGGGTGGGCTCGCCGGTGACCCGGTGGTCAGCAAGATTGAGACCCTCCTGCACGAGCCGGGCCAGGTGTCCATCGACGATGCTGTACACCACGTTGCGGCTCTCCTTGCGGGTGGTCACCAGACCGGAAAACCGCAGTTTCGCCAGGTGCTGGCTCACAGATGTCCGTGATGCGCCAGTCTGGTCGACGAGTGAACTGACGTCGTTCGGGGCCTGGGCGAGGATCCACAGGAGATGCAGCCGGGTCGGATCGGCAAGCATCCTGAACACCGCTGCGCCAGCCTCGAGGCGGACGTTGTCGGGGACGCCAGGGTGATGCAGGCTCGGCGCGGGGCCGCTTTCATGATTGATCACGTTACCGGGCCTGCTGTCTAACCGAAACCTTGGGCGGACCTGGGTGCTGGTCATCGGGCCACAACCGCAACGCGGCCACCGTCCCCAGCGTAGCGAGAGCAGAAAGGACTACTGCCGCGGCCGGTTGTCCCCACCCCGCACCAACCCAACCGGCGATCGGGTAGGTGACGATGAAGCAGGCGTGTGACAGGGAGAACTGTGCGGTGAAGAGGTAACTACGGGTGCGGTCGGTGGCGGCGCGCCGGAGCAGCCGCGCCGACGGCGTATTGATCATTGAGGTGCCCGCGCCCAGTACCATCCACAGAGCGAGAAGTAACAGCCAGGATTGTTCGGTCCAGGCGATCACCGCGGCCGCGGCGGTCGCGAGCGCCAGAATAACGCCGCCACGAACCATCATGGTGCGGTCCGTCACCCGCTCAAGGATCCGTGGAGCGGCTAGCGCAACGACCATTGAGCCAGCGCCATAGCAGGCGAGGGCCACAGCCAGATCAGTAGTGGACCCACCAAATACGTCCAGGGCGTAGACGACGGTATTGACCAGCACCAAAGCCGTCCCGGAGGCCACCACAAGGTTCAAAGCCATCAAGCCCCGGAGGGACGGGTTGCCGAGGAATATTCGCGTACCCAAAGTGGTCCGGTGTAGTAGAGATCCGGTTCGATCCAGTGCCGGTATCCGCGGCAGCGCGGTGGTAAGCACAATTATCGCGGAGAGCAAGAATCCGGCCATCGTCCCGACGAACAGGTTGTGGTAGCTCATGACCGTCAACAACACCGCAGCGATCAGTGGGCTAAGCAGCGACTCCAGATCGTAGGCCAAACGAGAGAGCGACAGGGCTCGGGTGTAATCTTTCTCCTTCGGCAGAATCACCGGTATGAGAGCCTGAAATGCCGGAGTGAACGTGGCGGATGCGGATTGCAGGAGGAATACCAGCACATAAATCTGCCAGACCTGGTCAATGAAGGGTAATGCGAGTGCGATGGCCGCGCGCATCAGATCCGCCGCGACAAGAACCGTTTTGCGGGGTAACCGCTGAACCAGGGCAGCCATTATCGGAGCGACGAAAACGTAGGCCAGCATTTTGATAGTCAACGCGGTACCCAACACCGCACCGGCCTTCCCGCCGGCCAGATCAAAAGCCAACAGGCCTAGTGCTACAGTCAGCAAACCCGTGCCTAAGAGTGCAAGAATCTGTGCTGTGAACAGCCTCCGATAGGCGACAACCCGGAGAACCTCAAGCATGCGAATCCTGTCCATCAAACCTGCACTGAAGACCTGTCCCGTCTAGATATAGCATTAAGTGCACACACATGCACACTTGATTCAGAACAGGCTCACCCCAGGTGCGGGGCCAAAGGTTGACAGAGCTGTTTTCTGGTATCCGTGTGGATACTGCCAACAACATCTAGATCGCCCGCATCGGGTGATGCTCAAGCGATTTGCCCGAGCGATACTGGCCAAACCAACGGAGCCGGAGGGCGGAATGGTGTGGTGGCGTAGAAGAATTCGGCCCGATCCCGGTCTCGCTGTCGCTGAACCGACCGAAATTCTCTCCGAACCACGGGCCGGTGAGGTATCCGCTCGGTCGTACAGGTCGGCGGCCATTCTCGCCGGGCTGGGTGGGGCCACGGTCACGGTGTTCGGCATCTCCGCCATTCAGGGGTTCTTTGCCCCGGTATTTCTGGCGCTGATCCTCACAATTTGTGCGCATCCGCTGCGACTCACGCTTGAACGCCATGGAACACCCCAGGGGGTCGCCACCGGCACCGTCATTGCAGCGGTCTTTGCTCTGCTTGCCGCATTCGTAGCGGCGCTCGTGGTGGCGTTCGCGCAGTTCGCAGCCCTCTTGCCACAGTACGCTTCGCAGATCGAGGAGATCGGTCAAACGATCGCCGACATGCTGGCTGCCACCGGGCTCGATCAACAACAGATCCAGGCGGCCGTTTCAAATCTGGATTCGGGAAGAATCGTCGCCGTTATCGGTGGCATCCTCGGTTCGGTCACGGGCATGACCTTCGCACTTGTCATCATCCTCACCACGCTCATCCTGATGGCTATGGACGCGACATCTATCCCGAAAGTCTTCAGTGAATTGGAGCCGGAACACCCCGCTGTGGTTGAGGCTCTGCAGTCCTTTGCGATCGGTGTGCGGAAGTATATGGTCGCCACCACCGGTCTGGGGATCGCCCAGGGGGTTCTCAACTGGTTGGCACTTTTGCTGCTCGGTGTGCCGGGCGCTTATCTTTGGGGTCTACTGGCGTTCATCTGCAGCTTCATCCCGAACATCGGCTACTTCATCGCAATCATTCCTCCACTGGTGTTCGGCTTTTTCGTTGGTGGGTGGAGTACCGTCGTCGCGGTCGTCGTCGTCTACGGAGTGATCAACCTCGTTGTGCAGTCGATAATCCAACCCAGGATCGTGGGGAATGCGGTCGCCCTCAGCCAGACCGTCACCTTTGTCTCCGTTCTGTTCTGGGCGGTGGTCATCGGACCAATCGGGGCAATTCTGGCGATCCCGCTCACCCTGCTGGTCCGCACAGTCCTGATCGACTCCAACCCGGCTGCACAGTGGTGGCGGCCCATCATCGGTGGCTTCAGCCAGAAGCGGGACCCATAATTGGCCCACCTGGTGCCCTTTTCTGGGGCACCGGGAGTCCTATGATTGGCGCAGACCTATTCGGATGCGAAGGAGACTGATGGCCAAGCTCATCTACTCAATGATCACATCGCTTGACGGTTACGCAGAGGCAGCGAAGGGCGACATTGGCCGAGGAGCAGAAGATCAGGAAGTGCATACTTTTATCGGGGATATCTTCCGCCCCGTCCGCACCTTCCTCTACGGCCGGCGGATGTACGAGACGATGGTCTTCTGGGAGACAGCACACGCAGAGCCGGATGTGCCGCCGCACATAGTGCAGTACGCCCGCGACTGGCAGGCCGCAGAGAAGGTCGTTTACTCCACAACACTAGAGTCGGTGTCCAGCACAAAGACCCGGATCCAGAGAACCTTCGATCCGGAGATGGTGCGCAGGCTCAAGGCCGAGTCTGATCACGACCTCAGCGTTGATGGTCCAAACCTCGCGGCCCAGGCCATTGCGGCTGGCCTGGTGGATGAGTATCACATGTTCATCACCACCAGCGTGGTGGGCGGCGGCAAACGGTTCTTTCCCACCGGTGTGCGACTGGACCTGGAGTTGGTTCAGGAACGTGCGTTCTCCACTGGGCTCATCTACGCCCGCTATCGAACGCGCTGAAGCCTCCTCTGGGGGATGCCACTCACCAGCCGCCTCGTGTGGGCGTGTGACCCTTGCGGGCGTCGTCGGGCATTGCCATTTCTACTCGCAGACCAAGAAGTCGAATGGGACGACCCGCCTCGATCCCGCTTGCGAGATCCGCTGTACGCGCAAGTATCTCGTTTCGATCTGATGTCGCAGAGATCCTCCGTGCGTGGGTCTTGGTGAAGAACGGTGCGTACCTCACCTTGAGGGTGAGGCCAACAACTGGCCGTCCCTCGGCCGATACCTCTGTCATGACCCACAGCGCGAGCTCCTGCACGGCGTCGTTAATGTGAACGGGGTCTGTTAGGTCCTGTTGGAAGGTGGTTTCGCGGCTGTGTCCTCGGGCAACCCAGGGAGTGTCATCCACAACGCTGGTGCCGTCCCCGCGTCCAAGCTCCGCGTACCAGGGCCCCATTTTTGGACCAAACTCCGGGACGAGACCTTCGGGGTCGGACGCACCAAGTTCGGCCACGGTGGTGATACCGAGTCTGGCCAGCCGGCCGGAGACTTTGGTGCCAACGCACCAAAGGTCCTTCGTCGGTCGAGTTCCCATGACGTCGAGCCAATTTTTCGCGGTGAGACGGAAGACGCCCGCCGGTTTACCGAAACCGGTGGCGACCTTGGCTCGAACCAGTGTGTCCCCGATGCCGATGCTGCAACGGAGCCGAGTTTGATCCAATACAGCGGCTTGCAGCCGACGGGCGTAGGCTTCTGGATCGTCGGTCTTAATACCAACAAAGGCTTCATCCCAGCCCAGCACCTGCACTGTGGCACCCGACTGGCCCCGCAGGGTGGTCATCACCGTTTCAGACGCAGCAAGATAGGCTGCCTGGTCGACGGGCAGAATGACCGCCTGG
Source organism: Arthrobacter sp. TB 23 (assembly GCF_000294595.1). Lineage (NCBI taxonomy): Bacteria > Bacillati > Actinomycetota > Actinomycetes > Micrococcales > Micrococcaceae > Arthrobacter > Arthrobacter sp. TB 23. The sequence goes on from NZ_ALPM01000017.1 coordinate 4,812, forward strand.
GGTGCTTTCCTGGCGGCAACGCGGAGGGGCATCCCTGATCCGACGCCGAATGCCCTGGCTTCGTAGGATGCGGTCGACACCACGGCTCGTTCCGCCGGATCGCCCCTACCCCCGACGATGATCGGTTTGCCGGCGAGTTCCGGGCGACGCAACACTTCGACCGCCGCGATGAACTGATCGAGGTCGACGTGCAACACCCAGTACACTCCGCTCACACCTGATGTGTCCGACAGGAACGGCGGGAAATCCTGAAATCCGACACTAGACAGTGAGAGAGCGGTTCAGTACAGCTTGCGCCGTCTCCCGCAGATTCTTATTGTTCGAGCGGGCGTGGTTACGAAGTCGACGGAATGCCTCGTTAGTGTCCACATCATCGATGTGGGCAATCATGCCCTTGGCCTGCTCAATGACGATCCGACTGTTCAGGGCGTCCTGCAGTTGCTGATTGACGACGGCGGATTCCGATGCCGTCTTTTTCTGCAGGATGCTGATGGTGGACACGTCAGCCAAGGCCTGCCCAATCGCAACGTCTTCGTCGGACAGCTCCCCGGTTTCAGTCCGAAACAGGTTCATCGCGCCAATAGTCCGCCCCTGCAACCTCATTGGGAAGGCATGGACTGAACGGAACCCCTGGGTCGCGGCGGCCCTCCTGAAGTCTGGCCACCGGTCTTCAGTCCCGGCAATGTCACGGACGGTCACGGGTACCCCTGTGACATAGCAGTCAACGCACGGCCCTGCTCCAGATTCCTGTTGCAGCGCCTCGACCAGTTGGCTCTCCTCGCTGGTTGACGCGAGCACCTGCAGGACGCCGTCCGGGCCAGCCAGCATTAGCCCGGCGGCGGCGGCGTCGAGCAATTCAACAGACTCTTCAACGAGAGTATGCAGCAGCTCCAACACGTCATAGTCACCCACGAGCGTGTCCGCAATCTTGACGAACGCTGCACTGACCCGAATCGAGCGGGTCTCGATTTCCATGGGCACATGCTAACAAATCTGGCGTTACTTGCTCACCCTATTTGCAAACTGAAATCCAGTTGCCTGCTCAGCACGGAGTCGCAGGTTGCGCGAAGCGTGGATCCGCTGGCAAACGCGTGGGCTCGCAGCATCATCAGTGCATCGGCAGCCGACCCGCCGGTTTGCGCCAACACCATGCCGGTTGCTTGATGTATCTCACGTCGTGAGAGCAACGAGCCGGCCTGGACTGAATCATCGGCGGACTCAAGCGTCAGTATGCTGCGCAGCAGGGACCACGCCGCCCTGTCGCTGAGCGAGCTTGCCACAGTGAGATCGCTATTGCTGAGAGGTCCGGGGTCGAAACTATAGAGTTCAACCACGCCAATGTTCATGGCACCAACGACCAACGGGAAGACGAAGAGCGCCTGCGCGTCCGTCGCCAGGAGAGCCTTCCCAAACACGGGCCAATTCTCGTGGGATGCGCGACGCACCTGGGGTATCAATATTGGTGTCCGGGACCGGATAGCCGCCCACCGTGGACCTTCCCCCAGGTCGAACTGCAATTCATCCAGTTCCCCTGAAAGGGTGTCAGTAGCGCACAGCGTTGTTTCTTGAAGGGACCCGCCGAGCGCCGATAACGCGGCTCCGGTCACCGGCAGTGCGTCCAGATAGGACGCACAGACGTTGGAACCTAACTGTTCCAGCTCGGCCACGCTTCCGTTAGCCATCGCCCGAACATTCTTCACCCCAAAGAGCCCCAAAGGACATCTTCTCCACCCTTCCCCGGGTCGTTTTCCTAGCCAAAGGAACGACGAACGGATTGAACTGGCGCCAGCCCTTATTCTAGTCTCGACGGACCCTCCCGGCACAGTCTTATCCTCCCCATAATTGGGGCGGGCCGTCCAGTGGGGAAGCGGACTTTGGACCTCTTGTGCGGTACCGAAGCATCGCATCGTCGTCAACAGTTAGGCTCAGTGTCATGAACCGAGGAATTACCCTGACCCAGCACGTCAATGCCGCTGCGGAGAAAGTCTGGGCCGTTATCTCTGACGTTCCTGGTTCGGCCGCAACCCTTTCCGGCATCGACGCGATCGAGATGCTCAGCGATGGCCCCTATGGCAAGGGCACGCGCTGGAAAGAGACCCGCACCATGATGCGCCGGTCGGAGACCGTGGAGATGTGGGTGACCCAGTCCGACCCGCCCCGGAGTACCACGGTGAAAGCCTTGCAGGTCGGAGTGGACTACACCTCGGGCATGACGCTGACCGATCGCGACGGCGGGACCGACCTCACGGTCACCTTCGGCGCGGAGCTGACCAATCCGTCGCGGACGACGAAGATCGGCATGGCACTCTTTGGCAAACTGGGGATGCGGATGACCCGGAAAGCACTAGCCAGGGACCTTGCCGAAATTGCTGCCAGGGCTGAGTCGCTCTAGTTCGACCCAACGGTAATTCCGATGACATCGTGCCGTTTCGTTCCTACAGAACCAAGTAGCCAGAGGCGAGACACCGCGAGGTGATCCGCCTACCCGTTTTGGGCAGGCGGATCAGTCCGGGGCTACCGGCCCTTCCGTCCGAGCTTTGCCAGGAGGTCCTCTTCGGCGTCGGCTCCGGGCTTGACGCCGGTCGGGATCCGGAACAGGAAGAACAGGCCAAGGACCCACCAGAGCCCAAACAGGATCCACGGTGGGGGAGTGAGGGCCGCGGGCATGCCCGGGAGGTACAGGCTCAGCAGGCCTACGCAGAGCACCACCGCGGAGAAGCCGATAATGACTCCACCATTGCCTGCACCACCGATCCGCAGGGGCCGGTCCATGGCTGGTTCCTTGCGGCGCAGAATGATGAACACGATTGCCACCAGAAGGTAGGCGATCACAATGCTGGGGGCGCCAGAGTCCACCAGCCAGACCAGCATCGCCTCACCGAAGAACGGCGCTAGGAACGACAAGCCGCCGATGAAAAGCAAAGCGTTGACAGGTGTGCGGTATTTCGGGTGCAGTACGCCAAACCATCGCGGGAGCATGCCGGACCGGGCCATCGAATACATCAGCCGTGACGCGCCCAACAGCAGTGAGTTCCAGGACGTCAGGATCCCGGCGATACCGCCGGCAATAAGGATCTTCGCCATTACATCTGTACCAAATAGTGCACCCATCGCATCCGCCGTCGCGATATCAGCCTGAGCGATCTCGTTGGCAGGCATTGCCGAGGACGTGGTGAGAACCGTCATCACGTACCAAATGGTTGCGAGAACCACTGCGATAACCACCAGACGGCCGATCTGTCGCGGTGGAATGTTCACTTCCTCCGCAGACTGCGGGATGACATCGAAGCCCACAAACAGGAACGGCACCACTACCAGTACGGCGAAGTATCCGCCCATCCCTCCGGTGAAGAAGGGCTCCATGTTGTCGGTTGATCCACCGGTAAAGGAGCCGAATATCAGCATCAAGCCGATGATCAGCAGCAGCAGTACGACGAAGGTCTGGGCCACACCTGCCAGCTTCACTCCCCGGATATTGACACCGGTAATGACGACGGCGGCGATGGCGCCGACCAGGGCCCAGGTGAGATGCACCTGGCTGCCGGCGATTTCCCACAGCGGCACCTGATTCAGATCAGGGAAGAGGTAAAGAGCGGTGCGGGGGAGCGCCACCGCTTCGAACGCCACAATGGTGACGTAGCCGCCGGTGATGGCCCAGGACCCGATGAAGGACCAGCGCGGACCCATGCCTCGCAGGAGGAAGTTGTGCTCACCGCCTGCTTTGGGCATCGCCGCGGTGAGTTCGGCGTAGGTCAACCCGACGACGGCCATGATTACACCACCCGTGATCATGGCGAGGGTGGCGCCCATGGTGCCGGCGTCGGCAATCCAGCCCCCGGTCAGCACTACCCAGCCGAACCCGATCATGGCACCGAAGCCCAGTGCCAAAGCGTCCCAGTTGCCGAGAACTTTCAGGAGCGAAGTCTCCGTCGGTGTAGATGGTGCTTTGCCCATGGGTGCCTCTTTCGTGGTGGATCAGTGACGATTAGAAACACAGTAATACCGATTGGTCCATGAGTCTGTAGCGAGCCGATACATTACTTGTGGCGCACCACCACCCGGGTCAGTGTTAGTGACCTTCTGGAGGTTGCACCGTGTCACCGTCGTCGCTGTCTTGGGCGCAAGGAGTTGCGAGCTGGTCGATTCTGGGAGGTTTTCCGCGGGCCATCCGCTGAAATGTCCGAGGCGAATGGCATACTTTTTGTACTGCGACGGTATCCTCCGTCGACGTTCACCATGGGGGAAACATGGATCACAGTCTTAGCTCCGCTACGCACGGCAACACCGACGAGCCAACAGACCTTACCGGGTCGACGAAGACGGGGCGCTCAAACGATGACCGGGCGCTGGAAGTACCGCCCTATGCGCTGGATTTCCACCCCGCGCACTGGCCATGAAGCTCCCAAAGTGGGCGGGCAGCAGCGGTGAGTGAACTCAAACCAACGGACAGAGCTGGCGTGTAAGACAGGGTCCAACTCGCCACAGGCGCGCAAGGCTGGCGGCTGCGGCACCCCGGGTCCTGCCGATTAAAGCGATAAGGCGATTTCCGTGCCACGGAAATCGCCTTATCGCATGGTTCGCCCCGGGTTATGCGTCCCGGTTCTTGCTGGGTGGTTGCTCGCTCCGGTCGGTGCCGGGTGCAGCATCTTCCGCTACAGGTGCTGTCACTGTTTCATTTGCTGGGTTGTCCTGGTAAACATCAGGGATTCCGTCGCCGTCGTCGTCGACGTTTTCCTCAGCCTCAATCGCCTTGTACCGCTTGTTACGTGCTCGCAGGATGACTGACGCAACGAGGGCCGCAACAATGGACGCCGTGAGGATGCCGACCTTGGCGTGATCATTGGTGGAGCCGTCTGGGGTGAAACTCAGATCCGCAATCAGGAGGGAGACCGTGAAGCCAATTCCCGCCAGCAGCGCCACCCCGATCAGGTCCACCCAACGCAGGGCAGGGTCGAGATTGACCCTGGTGAGTTTGGTGAGCAGCCAGGTGGTCCCGACAATGCCGATGGGCTTGCCGATCACCAGGCCAAGAATGATTCCGAGCGCCACCGGATCGGTCACCGCTGAAACAAACCCGCTCCAGCCGCCGATGGTGACACCTGCAGAGAAGAAAGCGAAGACGGGGACGGCGAAACCTGCGGATAGTGGCCGGATCCGGTGTTCGAACAGCTCCGCCAGGCCCGGGCCCGCATCAGGTCCCGCGGTGGCCTTTCGATGCAGCACGGGGACGGTAAACCCGAGGATAACCCCAGCGACTGTCGCGTGGATACCACCGGCGTGCACGAGGGCCCAGACGACAAAGCCGATGGGCAGCAGGATGAACCAGGCAGCGGACGGTTTCAGGTGAAAAAACTCGCGATACTTCTGCGCCAGCACCGCGTAAAGCGCCAGCGGGATGAGGGCCAGAAGCAGGGGGGTGACCTGGATATCGTCCGAATAGAAGATGGCAATAATGGAAATGGCGATCAGATCGTCAACTACAGCGAGCGTCAACAGGAAAATCCTGAGCGCGCTGGGCAGATGTGATCCCACAATGGCCAGCACTGCGACGGCGAAGGCGATGTCGGTGGCGGTGGGAATGGCCCACCCGCGGAGGGTGTCCGGGCTGAAGATGTTGATCCCGACATAGACCAGGGCCGGAACGACGACGCCGCCGACTGCTGCAGCAACCGGGACTATCGCCTTGCGTGGGTTACGCAGATCCCCTGCTACAAATTCCCGTTTCAGTTCGAGACCAACAAGAAAGAAGAAGACAGCCAGCAGGCCGTCAGCCGCCCAGGCACCGAGGCTTAGTTCCAGATGCCACGGCTCGTAGCCGAAGGTGAAGTCCCGCAACGCGAAGTAGCTATCGGCCGCGGGGGAGTTGGCCCAGATGATTGCTGCGGTGGCAGTGATCACGAGCAGGATGCCGCCAACGGTTTCCTTACGGAGGATCTCGCCGACTCTGAGTGATTCTGAGTATGTGCCGCGGCCGAGCAACCCTGATTTTGGTTTGGGCTCGGTGGTGGGGTCTGCCATAAGTAAAGCTCCTGGATTGGGGTCGACAAAGATAATGCCGACCAGTCTTCCCGGCTCACCTTCGTTTCAGTCTACCGGTCCCGCACCCTATGAGGTCCAGTGGGTTCTGATTGAGCCGCCGCCGTGCAGTGACTTAACGGGGCTGCCTTTTCCTCCGGATAGCGATCCGGCGGGTGAGATCGGAGGCTGCAAGGACGGCAACGGTGATGGAGATCGCGATCAGGGCGAGCATGAAATAGAGCCCAATCAGGGTAGCCATGGGGGACTGTGCCTCGCGCAGCATCGCCAGTCCTCCCACCAGCCCAACAGCCCAGAAAGCCACCACGCAGGCGAGGACTCCCACTGCGGGCAACCAGTCACGATTGGTCCGCAGCCACCGCCACGTGCCAGCCGTCACCTTGTTCATTTTCTCCATGCCTCATAGTGCGCCCTGTGGCGGCCGGATCACCGCTGGGACACGTGTCGGCTCGGTCACGTTTCGATGTCCTGATCCAGGCGGAATGGCGGGTACTCATCACGCATCAGGGAACCGTAGGCCAGAACCCGGTAGATCCACCGGTTCAAGCCGATGATGAAAGCGAACAAAGGCCGCGGGTAGTAGCCGGTGAAGAGCATGGCCACCACCCCGACCAGCACCAGCAGCCCTAGCAAGGACAGGCCGCCGGTGGCGTCATACTCTCCACTTTGCACCTGCCAGCCCCAGGTGGCTGAGCCGGTGATAGCAGCCACGATGAGCAGGTGTGGGATCAGAAGGAGCCAGGACTTGATGAGCACCAGACCACGGGAGAGCCGCTCCGGATACTCCACCACGATGTCGGCTGGGTAATCGGTGCGTCCCAGAGTGAACGGGGGATACCTATCGGTGCCGGCAGCTGCATAGGCGTAGAAGGCCACCCGCCAATTCCATCGCAGCACCCCGACGTTGAATTTGAAGAGCGAGCGGGGGTAGCGGCCGGTGAAGAGGATCGCGAACCAGGCCACCAGGGTGGTCACGGCGAAGGCGAACCAGAGGAAAAACAGTACGAAGAAATGTGGAATGGCCAGGAACCATTTCACCAGCCACATCCAACGGGACAGTGCGGGGTCGAGTTGCGCAACGAGGTGCACCGGGTACGACGGCGGTCCGGCAACAACTCCGGCAGTCGGTCCGGTCACCGGGGCAGCCCGACGCGGCGTGGTTTCGGGGCCGGCGGTGCCGGATTCGGGTTGGTTGCGTCCCAGCCCGACGGCGCCGATAACCAGGAGAGGCAGACCGATGGCCAGGGTTACAAGGCCGATGATGAGGACGATCGCGCCGGCAGGGCGAATCAGTTCGGACCGGAAGCCAGCCTGAAGATCGACCGAGAAGCCAGGCGAAGCATCGGCATTCATCACGACGACGGTCCAGTTGCCCGGCTCGATGTCCCAGATGAGTTCCTGCTCTCCCGGCCCTGATGCTGAGGCAGCCCAAAAATCCTGGGATCCTGGTTCCGCTGGTGCTGCTGATCCCGAAATGTTGCGGTAGACCGGACGGAAAGGATCGAAGTCGACGTCCCGCAGTTCGGTGCGGTTAACCCCAGCGAGGTACTCGTCGACCTCATCCTGTGGTGCCAGGCCAATGAAAATTTCAGCGTCCGGTTCGGCGGCGCGCAACCTGAGCGTCCCGACGTCGAACGGGAGGCGTTCCGGTGTGCCCTCGCCGAATGCCTCAAGACGCGGCGAGACAAGCGCATGGGAGGCGACAGCGTAGCGTTCGGTCGGGGAGGTGAAATAGCCGTCGTCCCGCTGATCGGAGGCAACCCACGCGACGGCGATTCCTCCGGCCGCCATCGACGCGCCGATGATTGACAGTATGATCCCGATGATGAGCATTGCGATTGAACCTGCTCTGTTCATGGAAAGACTCCCCTCCCGCCGAACGGCGTCCTGCCGTCCTGTGCTCTCGCCTAAGAGTGTTGGCGCACCGATATCGCTCGATAGGGTCGAAAGTCCCAAGAATTGTGGGTGTCCACGCAGCCCTGGTCGCCGCAGCTCTATTCGGGCACAAAGGCACTTCCTGCGGTTCCCGGGCGCCGGTACATCTAGCTGATGACCAGATCACCGACACTTGCGGCAGCGCAGCCACCCTTCGACGCCGTCATCTTTGATTTGGATGGCGTGGTCACCAACACGGCGGTCATTCATCAGCGGGCCTGGAAGGATGTCTTCGAAGCAATCATCAATGATCCAAGATGCCCGTCCGACGCTGACCGTTCCCCCTTTACCCAGGACGACTACTTCACGACCGTTGACGGTAAACCGCGGGAGTCGGGACTGATCGACCTGCTGGCGTCGCGCGGGATTCCCCTCGGGCTGGGTCAGGTCACGGATGCCGTGGGGGACTGGACCGCATATGGGTTGGGGGCGCTCAAGAACAGGGCCTACCTGGAACGGCTCGCTGCAGACGGTGTGCAGGCCTACCCGGGAACCAGTCGGCTGCTCAAGACGATGCAGGATGAGGGCGTGCCCGCTGCGATCGTGACCTCCAGCCGGAATGCCATGCCGGTGTTGTCCGCTGCAGGGTTGGCAGATGCTTTCCAGGTGGTAGTGGATGGGACGCTTGCCCTGCAGCTGGGCCTGCCCGGCAAGCCAGCACCGGACGTCTTCCTTGAAGCCGCCCACCGGTTGGGGGTATCACCCGAACGTGCCGTTGTCATTGAGGATTCGGTGGCCGGTGTGTTGGCAGCCCGCCGCGGCGGCTTTGGTCGTGTTGTAGGCATCGACCGGCTCAAGGCACGCCGGACGCTTGAAGAGGCTGGAGCGCACGTGGTGCTCAACGACGTGAGCCAGCTGGATCTTGGCGTGGTCCTCGGGGACCCCTGGCAGCTGGTGTATCGGGGCATGAATTCCGATCATGAGGGCCACCGTGAAGCGCTGACAACCCTCGGCAACGGCTATCTGGGTGTGAGAGGGGCAGCGCCGGAGGGCGGAGAATTTTCGTACCCAGGGATGTATCTGGCTGGGGTCTTCAACCGATTGGAGAAGCAGGTTGGCGGGAGCCGTGTGCTCGAGGAACACCTGGTCAATGCCCCGGATTGTCTCTCGCTGGACATTCGAGTCGATAGTGGCGACTGGTGGTCGGCGGGAGGTCTGCAGGTCATCAGCGAGCTACGAACCCTGGATCTGGCGAGAGCGGTCCTGGAAAGGCAGGTTGTCCTCGAGACCGCTGCCGGCCGGCACCTGCGGGTGGAGCAGCAAAGGTTCGTCTCAATGGCCGAATGCCACCTGCTCGCCAGCGAAACACGGGTCACCCCCTTGGGCTGGAATGGCGCCATCACGTTCCGCACGGGGGTCAATACCGGGACCCGAAACACGAACCTCCCGGACCCCAATGGTGGTGCACGGGTACATCTCCTTGACTGCACCGCCGACGACGACGACGACGGGCAAGCCGTCACCGAAACCCTTGTCGAAGCTGAAACCACGCAAAGCCGGATCCGCATCGCCGTCGCCTTCAGGGCCGCAGTCGACGGGGAGACAACGCGGGGAACCACCGGGCGCACCGGCCAGCATCATTTTCGACTGTACGAATCGACCTTGATGGACGGCGAACCGACAGTCCTGACAAAGGTGGTTGCCGTGGTGACATCCCGGGACCGGGCCATTTCCTCGCCGCGAACCGAAGCTCAGTCAATTCTCGCCCGTTCGGGCAGGAACTTCGAGGCGCTCCTTGCGTCGCACGGGGCCGCCTGGCAGCGCCTCCTCCGTCCTTTCCGGGTGGATCTCGACGCGCCGACGCAAGTGCGCCTTGTCCTGAACCTGCACCTGTTCCACTTGCTCCAGACCTTGACACCGCACACCATGGAACTCGACGCCGGGGTCCCCGCCAGGGGCCTGCACGGAGAAGGCTACCGGGGGCAGATTTTCTGGGACGAGCTCTTCGTGCTCCCGGTTCTCACACTCAGAACTCCCGACGTCGCACGCGCCCTCCTCAACTACCGCTGGCGACGGCTTCCCGCCGCCCGCCAAGCCGCAGTAGACCAGGGCCGAAGCGGAGCAATGTTCCCCTGGCAAAGTGGAAGCGACGGCACCGAAGAGACACCCCGCTGGTTGTACAACCACCGGTCCGGCAGGTGGATGGCCGACAATTCCCACCTGCAGCGGCACGTGGGGCTAGCGGTCGCTTTCAACGCCTGGCAGTACTACGAGGCCACAGTCGATCGTGCATGGCTCTTCAGCAAGGGTGCAGACCTGATCGTGGGGGTGTGTCGTTACTTCGCGTCCCTGGTGGAGTACGAGGCGGCCACCGACCGCCACCATCTCCGGGGACTGGCCGGACCCGATGAGTATCACACCCGACGGCCGGGTAGCGACCATCCTGGCGTGGACGACAACGCCTACACCAATGTGATGGCGTCCTGGGTCTTCGTCCGGGCCGCAGCACTCCACCGGACCTTCGTTGGGCATGAGCTCGACGAACTGGAGGTGCGACTGGGAATCAACGCGGATGAGGTGGCGCGCTGGGAACGCATGGGACGGTCAATGTACGTGCCTTTTGAGGCTGACGGCACCATCAGCCAGTTCGATGGGTACGGCGACCTGGTGGAGCTGGACTGGGCGCGATACCGCGAGACCTACGGCAACATCGAACGCCTTGATCTCATCCTTGAGGCCGAGGATGACACCGTTGACCGCTACAAGCTAGCGAAACAGGCCGACGTACTCATGCTGCCCTATCTTCTCGGTCACGGGGGGCTGATCACGCAGCTGGCCCACCTCGGCTACACCCTGACTCGGGAACAGCTGGCCCGGACCATCGACTATTACCTGGCCCGAACCGCCCACGGATCGACCCTGAGCAGGGTGGTGCACGCCTCGGTGCTCGCGTCGACCGATCCCAACCGGGCGTGGGACAGCTTCCGCGAGGCGTTGGATGCCGACCTGGACGACACGCAAGACGGGACCACCAAATCAGGCATCCATTTGGGCGCCATGGCCGGAACGATCGATGTCGTGCAGCGCAGCTTCGCCGGACTTCGACTGAACGGTGACCATCTGGTGTTTGAGCCGAGCATGCCCGCCGGGCTGGGTGCAGTAGCCTTCAGCATCTCGTATCGGGGGCATCAGCTCCAGATCAATTTGAGTCCAGGCCGTCTCGACATCTCCTCCGCACCGGGGGACGCTACCCCGATCTGGATTCAGGTGAACGCTCAAACGAAGCCCCTGGCCGCCGGGGACCTGAAAAGTTTCAGTCTGTGACCAGCCGTCAGCGAGCCGTTTCTCGGGGTGGGGCCTTTATGCCCTGTTGATCCCACCGCCGCGACCCTATCGTCACTGTCATGACTAACCAGCGATCCCTGCCGTCGGTCGAGACTCTGCAATCGCAGGCTTGTTGGGACCTGTTGCGGAGTACTTCAGTGGGGCGGCTTGCGGTCTGGGTCGAGGATCACCCCGACATTTTCCCCGTCAACTACAAGGTGGACCACGGCAGTCTGGTGTTCCGCACCGGGGAAGGCACCAAACTCCAGGCAGCAGCAGGCGACACTCCCGTCGCTCTCGAGGCCGACGGCGTTCTGGTGGATGCGAATGTCGCCTGGAGCGTGGTGGTGAAAGGCCGGGCAGAAGTCATCGAGCTCACACCAGACACCCTCGACTCAGTAGGGCTACTGCTTTTCCCCTGGCAGGCAGGCCAGAAGGACCATTTCATCCGCATCGTCCCGACATCCCTGACCGGACGCCGCTTCGCCGTGACCCCGCCCCTGATGTGGTGGAGTCCGCTCAGCGACGACCTGCGCGCAAAACTCGAACGATTGAAGGAAGAAACCGATTGAAAGCCCTCGTTTTCAACCCCACCGGGAGCAGACCCTGAGCCGCGAACCCACCGGGCCGATCAACTTGATCACCAGGTTCCCGTTGGTGTCCGCGACCCTCCTTGTCGGAGTCGGCGTGGCAGTGCTCCTCATCAGCTCGCAGCCTGCTGCCGCACAACTGGCTGCGAGCAGCTACGCCCTCGCCGTTGCAGTGTTCCGCTCCGTGACGATGGTCCGCGGACTGTTCCACGGTCGATTGGGCATCGATTTGCTCGCTGTCGCAGCGATCGGCTCAACAGTGGCGGTCGGCGAGTACATTGCTTCCCTGATCGTCGTCCTCATGCTGACCGGGGGCGAGGCGCTGGAAGACTTCGCGCACGGACGGGCAACGAAAGAGTTACGCGCGCTACTCGATCGCTCCCCCCGCACAGCGCACCGCGAATCGCCGGGGCTTCCCCTGCAGGACATCCCGGTGGCGGACGTCGTACCAGGGGATTTCCTCCTCGTCCGGCCCGCCGAGACGGTACCGGTCGACGGCACCCTGGCGTCCGATGCCGGTACCTTCGACGAGGCTGCCCTGACAGGGGAAAGTCTTCCCGTGGAACGGGTACACGGTGACCGTTTGCTCAGTGGCACCGTGAATGGGGCCGATGCAGTCCGCATGTTGGCGACCGCCACCGCATCCAATTCCCAGTACAGTCAGATCGTTGCCCTCGTCCAGGAGGCGGCAGCAAGCCGGGCACCGATGGTCCGACTGGCCGATCGATACGCCGTCCCGTTCACCGTGTTCGCGTTTATCCTGGCTGGGGTGGCCTGGTTCCTCAGCCAGGACCCAGCACGTTTTGCCCAGGTGCTGGTGGTCGCAACCCCTTGCCCGCTGCTGATCGCAGCCCCTGTTGCGTTCCTTGCCGGCACCAGCCGGGCCGCCCATGCTGGGATTATCATCAAGAACGCAGGGACACTGGAGCAGCTCAGCCGGGTACGGACCGCCGTGTTCGATAAGACCGGGACGCTCACGTCCGGGCATCCCACCCTCCTGCAGGTCCAGATCGCGGTGGGAACCGGGGACGCCCTCACTGAGGATCGGTTGTTGCAGCTTGCCGCTTCGGCGGAGCAATATTCGTCCCACGTCCTCGCGGGGTCCGTCATCGAAGCCGCATCGGCGCGCGGACTGACCCTTCTGCCGGCGGAGAACGCGAGCGAACACGCCACCGATGGAGTGAGCGCCGATTGCGGCGGATACACGGTGATTGTGGGGAAGCCAGCTTTCGTCCGCGCCCGGACCTCCGGATTTGAAAGCGTCGACCTGGTCAGTGGTCAGTTGGGGATCTACATCGGCGTCGACGGGATCTACGCCGGGGCTCTGATCATGAGCGACCCCTTGCGTGCCAACGCCGTCGATACCCTGGCCGCGCTCAGACGGTTGGGCGTTTCAGAGACTGTTCTACTGACGGGTGACGCCTCCTCCACGGCCGAACACATTGCCGCGGAAGCGGGAATCACCCGCTTCATCGCCGATTGTCTCCCGGTCGACAAGGTGAATGAGGTCGCCTCCCTGTCGTTGCGGCCGGTGATGATGGTCGGGGACGGGGTCAACGATGCTCCGGTGCTGGCAGCGGCCGACGTCGGCATCGCGATGGGTGCCAAAGGTTCCACTGCCGCCAGCGAATCCGCCGACGTCGTGCTGATGCTCGACGACCTGTCACGAGTCGCTACAGCCGTCGACATTGGTCAGCACACCATCCGGGTGGCGAAAGCCAGTATCTGGACGGGGATTGTTCTCAGTGTCGTCCTGATGATCGCTGCATCCCTGGGGATGGTTCCCGCGGTGGCTGGCGCGCTGCTGCAGGAGTTGGTGGATCTCGCAACCATCCTTAACGCGCTCCGGGCGCTCGGCGGG
>NZ_ALPM01000018.1:0-39980 GCF_000294595.1 Arthrobacter sp. TB 23
CCGGCCCGCCGTCACTGCCGCTAGTAGCGGTCCGGTTCCTCCCCAAATTCGAAGTAGCGACCGTGGACACTCGTAGGAATCACCTCAACGTAGGTGTACTTCCGGGTTGGAATCCAGGGTTTGAGCGGGAGCTGATCCACCTTGTCGACCTCTGACTGGGCGTCGATCACGCGGGCCACTCCTTTAACGACAACGCTTCGCGCCTCGCCTGCGTCAATCTCGTCCACCTCAAAAGCCACCCGGTTGTTCACTGTCAACTCGGCCAGCTTGGTCCCGGGATTGGTCCTGAAGAGAAGCCTTCTCTCGTGGGCAAGAAAATTGATCGGATAGATGTCAGGATCGCCCATGACGCTGACCGCCAGGCGACCATGCTGGTTTCTTTGCAGGACGGTCCACGACTCCTCTGCAGAGAGGGTGGATCCAGGGCGCTCGTCACTTTCCATCGTCGTGCTCCTTGATAGGTCGAGTGGGTTCGTCCTGAGGCACAACCAGGACTGGGCAATGGGCGTGTGCGGCGCAGGCCTTGCTGACGGATCCCATCGGGTGGTTGAGGAAGCCCCCGGATCCCCTGCGCCCCACCACCAGCAGTTGCGCCGTTTGGCTTGCCTCGATCAGGGCTTCGGCTGCCCCGTCGAATTTGACAGACACCGAGAGGTTGTCCGGCCGGGAGGCACCGAAGGCCCTGTCCAAGGCTTCCTCGACCAGCGATTCAACACTTTCGCTCAATTGTGAGGTGAACCGATTGGGTTCGGTTTCAAAGCGTGACGCCGCACGCTGGTCGGACTTCTTGATGCAGGAAATAACCTCGATGGGTTCATTCATCAGCTTCGCCATTCGCCCAGCTACTAGCAGAGCGCTGGACGAGTATTCCGATCCGTCCACACCAACAACGATTCCACGCGAGTTCGATAGTGAGTTCATGGGGCCAGCCTGCCCTTCGGGTGGCAAACGCACTAGGGCCGAAGGGCATGGGTACGGGTGACCAACTGCCTTACCCAAGTGGTCTATTGGGCTGCCGCACCCGTTTGTAGATCCAGTCTGCAATCAGCATGCCGGGGATGGCCAAAACGGCAACGATCAGTCCCGACGGCGGTGGTGGTGCCTGTCCGAGGACTGCTGCAACAGGGGGTACAAAAAGAAACAGGGCGAGTGCTGCAAGTTCGGCCGCGCCAGCCCACAGCAGCAAGCGATTGCTGAACCACCCCTGTTTCCACGGCGGCACTGTTGCGCTGCGGCAGGCAAAGGAGGTTGCCAGCTGCCCGAAGACGACGGCGGCAAACGCAGCCCCCGATGCGGCAAGCACCAGTTTTTCGTCCCATGGTTCGCCACGGACCCATCCTCCGCCGAAGAGCACGAGGGAGAAGGCTGTCATGCTGATGATCGCTTCGACAGGGCCGAGGATGACGAAGGCTCTGAACATCAAGTTCCGGTCCATGAGGTGGCGCCGCTCCGGGGGCCTGGTCAGGACCCGCCGACCTGGGGGCTCGGCTCCGAGCGCCAGAGCGGGAAACAGGTCAGTTCCAATGTCCAAGGCGAGAATCTGTAGGACACCCAGGGCGAGCGGGAACTGGCCACCGGAAAGTGCCCAAACGACAAACGGTGTGAGCTCGGCGACGTTGTCTGTCAGGTGGTAGGTGAGGAAACGGCGGATATTCGAGTACGTGGCGCGGCCTTGTTCAATCGCTGCGACAATGGTGCCGAAATGATCGTCGAGCAAAACCAGATCGGCCGCCTCTCGAGCTACGTCGGTACCACCCCGGCCCATGGCAACCCCAATATCAGCTTGCTGCAAAGCGGGTCCGTCGTTCACTCCGTCGCCAGTCATGGCCACAACATGACCCCTGGATTGGAGGGCGCGGGCTACACGAAGCTTCTGCTCGGGTGAAACCCGGCTGACCACCATGCCGTCCCGATCCAGGAGTGCACCAAGGATCTGCTCGTCCTCGGGTAGGTCCGCACCCTGAACCACCAGACTGGGGTCATCCGTCAGTCCGATTTCCTTCGCAATTGCCGATGCTGTGGCTGGATGGTCGCCAGTGATCATCGCTACCTTGATTCCGGCTCTCCTGGCGGCCCTGATTACCTCGGCGACATCCGGGCGAGGGGGATCATGAAGACCGATGAGGCCAAGGACGATTAGATCCCGTTCGATGTTCTCAGTGGGCTGGTCCAGCCAGAAGGATCGCGGGCCGGGCAAGTCTCTTCGTGCCACTGCTATCACCCGTAGGCCTCGGGAAGCCATCGCCTCGACCTGCTCCTCTAGCCGCGTGGCGCGATCTGCACAGAGCGGGAGGACAGATTCCGGGGCGCCTTTGACGTAGAGGGTGGGGCCGATCAGGACAGACTCCCGCCGTCGGTGCGCGTCGAAAGCGAGACGTCGGTCTGGCGCCAGGTTGTCAGGTTCATGCTGGAGGAGACGCCGTGCAAGAACATCGATGGCCGCCTCCATCGGATCGCCGTTTGCTACCCACTCCTTTCCCTCCTTGACGACGCGACCCTGGGAGGCGGCGCGTGCCGCCACAGCGACCTCAAGGACCATGGCTCTCCCCGGGCCATCGACGACGGCATCGGGCTCGTACCCGTCGCCGAGGACACGTACCGGGCCCGACACGGTGAACACCTCAACGGCATTCATCCGATTTTGGGTTAGTGTTCCGGTCTTGTCCGTGCAAATGAAGGTGGTGGATCCAAGCGTCTCGACTGCTTCCAGGTTGCGAACGAGGGCGTTCCGCGACGCCATCCGTTGAGCCCCCATCGCCAGTGAGAGCGTGACCGTCGGGAGGAGCCCTTCCGGGATCAGTGCGACGGCGACACCGATTGCAAAGAGGAAGGAGTGCCGCCATTCGATTCCAACCAAAACTGAGACTGCAAAGAAGACGCTTGCGACGGTCAGGGCGATTATGGCAATGACGCGGACTATTCGATGCAGCTCCAGGGTCAACGGGGTAGGTGGGGGTTCGGTGGTGTTCGTGAGCGAGGCGATCTCTGCGATCCGTGAGTTCCCTCCGGTAGCAATGACCACCCCCTCTGCCTGACCATTGACCAGGAAGGTGCCGCCCCATGCTGCCTCTCCAACAACTTTAGGCAGCGCATCGCTCTCGCCAGTCAGCATCGATTCGTCGACCGTGCAGGCCGACGCCGAAGTAAAACGAATGTCTGCGGGAAGACGGTCCCCAGCCGTCAAAATGACGACGTCACCAGGAACCAGTTCACTGGCGCCGACACTCCGTTGGCGTCCATCACGCCGGACGCTGACTTGCGACGGAAGTAAACCTTGCAGCCGCTCGGCCGCGTGTTGGGCCCGCTCCTGCTGGATATGGGCAAACACTCCGTTGACAATGACCACCACAACAATTGCAATGCTGAGCTGGGGCAGGCCAGCTAACCACGCCAGACCTGCAGCCCCCCACAGCATCAGGGCGAAGAAATGAGTCAGCTCACTCAAGAGTTTCCGCCACGGGGATGCCTTGCGGGCCGCGGGCAACACGTTTGGCCCTACCTCAGCCAGTAGCCTTGAGGCATCCGCGCTGCTAAGACCAGGCTGTGGAAGTTCCGGGAGCACTTCCCGGGCGTCATTCATGGCGGACATGGCCTCTCCATGGCTTATTTCTTAACGCATACTGTCGATCCTTCTGAGCGTGCTGACCAGTGACTTTTGGCCCGATGTGGACAGATTTGGCTAGGGAACACCTCCCATATTTCCGAAGGGACTTAGTGCCCTAGAGGCGTCGCTGACATGTCCCCACAATGGAGCCAAGGCAGTTAAATCGGAGGTGTTAACGCCATGGGTCCAGCATCGGGCTCCCGGTCAATCGTTCTGGGCGTGCCGCCCAGCGGGCCGACGCCTGAAGCCTTCTTCTGGGCAGTTACCCGGGCGGCGCGTCTGAAGAGGCCGCTAATCCTGGTACACACGCTGGATGACTACTGGGTCAGCCCGGACTTCTCATACTTCGATGACCTCATGCGTCACGGCCGGGAAGTCCTTGAGGAGTCGGCCACGAAAGCCGGCGATCTGGCACCCTCGGTCAAAGTGTCTACCCGACTTCTGCTGGGGGATACCGCCAGGGTGTTGTCGGATCTGTCGGAGAATTCCAGTCTGGTGGTCGTGGGGACCCATAAACTCGGACGCGTTGAGAGCGTGATTTTCGGTGCTCTGAGCCTGAATGTGGCGGTGGCAGCCGTATCGCCGGTTGCAGTCATCCCCGAGGCGTCTATGGAAGGCCGGTCGGGCGTCGTCGTCGGCGTTGACGGGTCCGCCCACTCCCTCGCCTCGGTTGCCTACGCGGCGCGGGAGGCCGATCGTCTGGGGGAGGACCTGTACGCGGTCTACTCGAGTGAATCACCGAACCCGCGGTTGCGTGGGTCCATTCCACACGATGTCGTGACGCGGCGGATTGAGGAGGAGGAACGGGTCATCCTGGCCGAGTCGGTGGCGGGCCTCACCGAACAGTATCCGGATCTGGTGGTGCATCAACATCTGGAGTTGAACGCGTCGCCTGCCGAAGCGCTTGTGACGGCTGCATCGCGGGCGAAGCTCCTGGTAGTGGGTCGGCGTGGCCGCGGAAAGCTCACGCGGCTTCTGCTCGGATCGGTGAGCCGAAGCGTCCTGTGGCATATCGAATGCCCCACGATCGTTACCCCCAACAGGGCGGTGACCGAGGGCCCGTACCGCTAGTCACGGGCGCCCCGATGTGGGTGACAGCCAAGTGCTGGGGGAGTATCTTGAGCCGTATGGAGCCAAATCCCTATCTTCGATTGGTCCATGGGCTCGAGCAGAACGTGGCGCTGGACCGCGCCGTGGACCTGGTGGAACCCTTCGCATCGCAACTGGTGGCCTACGCGCCGATCCGCCGCATGTTTCACGGCGACGCCACAGGCCTGCCGTTGCATCCGGTTCTGACCGATGTTCCGTTCGGCGCCTGGTTCATGGCCGATTTTCTCGACTTCTTCCCGGATGAGGGATCGCGGCGGGCGGCTACCCGGTTGGTTGGGTTGGGTGTTGTATCTGCTGCGCCGACGGCCCTTACCGGGTGGGCCGAGTGGGCCCTTTCCGACCCCGGAACTCGCCGGGTGGGGGTGGTTCATGCGTCCGCCAACGCCGTCGCTGTCCTGATCTTCGCCGGTTCCTGGCTGGCCCGACGGCGAAACCGACACAGCATGGGCATCGGTCTCGCTCGGCTAGGCAGCGTGTTTCTCGTGGTGGGCGGCTTTCTGGGCGGTCACATGAGTACCCGAACCCGTGCCGTCATCACTGACCCAGCTGGGGTGAACAGTTCCCGGGCAGGGAGCCCCGATCAATAACGGTGACTGACTCGGCAGCGCGGACCCGACCCAGATTCCAGCCCAACCAATCGTCAGTGGTCTCAGGTGCGGGCTGGAACGCCACAACGCAGCGGGCAATCTCCCGCGGTAATCCCTCAATGACGGCCGGCGTCGCATCTGCGCCCAGAGTGGCCAGATAGGCGACATCCAACTTGCCGCTTTCCACGTAACGGGCGATGTTCTGCTCGGCCACCCAGGCTTCCGGGTTCGCGACGCCGATAATCAGCAAGAGCGCAGCCCCAGAGGCCAGTGCAGCCCGAGGCAGCCACCAACCGGATAGCTTTACCCCGGCCACCATCACCAGCACCACCAGCAGACCTAGCCACACCTCAAAAGCGTCCACCAGCACGCGCAGCACCGTGAATCCGTAGGCCTGCTGATAGACGGACATCCGGTTCAGTGCCGACGCGACCACCACGAGCGTCAGAACAGACAGCGAGCCGAGCGTGAGACGCAGCAGCAGCCGGTCCTGAGCTGTCGCTCGAGGGGCTTTCCGGACCGTCAGGCCAATGGTCGCCAGGGTCAACGCCGTCGCAATGGTCAACTGGGCGAAGCCCTGATGCACGTAGTCCGCGTAGCTCAGCCCGGTGGTGTTCCGCACAAACTCATGGCCACCCCACATAGCCGACGCCTGGGCAGTCACGAAGGCAAGAAATACTGCGACGACGACGCCCACCGGGACCAGCCATTCCCAGGCCCGACGCACTGGCTGCCCAGCAGTCAGCGACACCTTCTCCACGAGAGGCGGGTTGATCGCCAGATAACAGGCGGCGAGGACCACGCCGCCGACCACGAACCAGACGAAGACGCGCAGGACGAGGCTGTCTGCCAGCCGCACATCGGGGAGCACCGTTGACACCCACGAACCGAACACAGCGTCGCCAGAGGCGAAAAGGCCACCAAACACGACCAGCGCGACCAGGGAAATGGCTGCGGTGCGCAACATGGGCCACAGCATCCGGTGGCTGGAAGTCGCGGCCACGGTCCTCCCCAGCAGAGGAAGCCCCCGAATGCCGCTCAGCACCCAGGCCACCCCACCGGCGCAGATTGGCAGCAGGCGCTTCGCATCAGTCACCGATGTAGTGACCAGGAGCCCGGCAGCCAGCACCGCCAGAACTGCCAGCCATTCGGCGTCGCGCAGGATGACCAGGGACCCCAGCCCGAGGCATAAGGTGGCGGCGATACCGGTCCACGGCCGACGGCGGTGCAGGGAAAGCGCCAGAACGAGGACCCCCGAGACCAGCAACACCAGCAGGGTGCCCAGCCCAAGATTGCGCTCCGGGAGGACGACGGCGGCGAGCGCCCCGATGGCCAGCGAGGCGTAGACAGGCAAGGGTGCGGTGGGCAGTCCCTGCTCCGGCCACCACCGGTCAACGCTCGATTGTGACGGCCGGGTGGCTGGTTGGTCGGCTGTCCCCTCGGGATGGGCGGCGGGGTACGGGTAGCCTGCAGCTGTCACGGCGATCTCCTTCGGGTTGGTACTGGCAGGGGGCGATCCGTCGGATGGGCCGGATGCCGGCGGGGGATGGGGCGTGCGGGGGAGTAGGACGAGCATCCGTGCGCCGGTTGACCCTGGGTCGGGTGGCAGAGCCGCAATTGACCCACCATGCAGTTGGGCAATCCAACTGGCGATGGCAAGGCCCAACCCGGTACCGCCGCTGCTGTCGTCCCCCATGCCGAACCGGGTGAAAACCCGCTGTGCCTGTTCGATGGGTATTCCGGGCCCTTCGTCAGTGACCTCGAGCGACCAGAGGTCCCCCTCCGTGGTGGCGACGCCCAGATGAACCGTCCCATCGGATGGGCTGTGCCGCACCGCGTTGTCGAGAAGGTTCGTCACCACCTGGGCCAGCCGGGCCGCGTCGGCCGTCACCATCAGATCGGGTGGTTCGACCGACGTCGTCAGCTGAATTGGCCGTCCGCCGAGTGTCGCTTCCCGGCAGGCCTGATCAAGCAGGTCAGCGACCCGTACCGGCGCCAGTTGAAGTTCGGCTGCGCCGCCGTCAACGCGGCTAACGTCGAGAAGATCGGTGACCAGGGCGCTGAGCCGTTCGGATTGGGTGAGGGCCGACTGAAGGATGGCGTCGTTGGGTTTGACGACGCCGTCGACCAGGTTCTCGAGAAGAGCCCGTTGCGCGGCAAGAGGTGTCCGTAGTTCGTGGGACACCGTAGCGATTAGTTGCCTACGCTGCTGCTCGGCGGACGCCAGATCCGCGGCCATCGTGGTGAAGGCCCGGGCCAGGGCGCCGACCTCGTCGGCCGAGGTGGCCACCACCCGCGTCGAGTAGTCACCGGTCGCCATTCGTCCCGCAGCGTCGGTCATTTCCCTCAGCGGCGAGGTCATTCCGCGGGCCAGCCATTGTGTCACGCCGAGGGCCGCTGCGAGGGTCGCGGGGAGGGTCAGCCAGCCCGGCACGCCAGCCCGGATGCCGACCTGCAGGACCACCACCGCGGCGATAATGCTCAGGGCCACGAGCAGACCGATTTTGATCTTGATGGAGGCTACGCCGTCCAGTGGGCGGCGGGGACGCAGCGGGTCGGGTGTCATGGTCACTGTTCCAGGGCGTAACCGACGCCGTGCACTGTCCGCACGCGCGCTGCACCGACCTTGGCCCGGAGAGACTTCACGTGACTGTCGAGTGTGCGGGTGCCGCGGGCATCGGCCCACCCCCAGACCTCGGTCATCAGGGTTTCCCGGGTCCGGACGGTCCCCGGCTGCTCGGCGAGCATGGCGAGCAGGTCAAACTCCAGCGGGGTGAGGTGAACCTCAACCTGGGCGATTTGGACGCGCCGGGTATCCCGGTGGAGCACCAGTTCGCCGACGGCGAGTTCGGGGACCCGGACCGTCGAGAGCTGAGCGGCCCGGTCGACGCGCCGGAGCAGTGCCCGGACGCGGGCCACTACCTCCCGCATCCGGAACGGTTTGGCCACGTAGTCGTCGGCCCCCACTCCCAGGCCGACCAGCATGTCGTCTCCTGCACTTTGGCGGTCAGCATCAGCACCGGAATGGGTTTCAGGGCCTGGATGCGACGGCAGACTTCGAGCCCGTCGAACCCGGGCAGCATGACGTCGAGAATGACCAGGTCCGGCTTGTGAGTGGTGTAGGCGTTGATGGCGCCGGGCCCGTCAAACGCACTGACCGCGGCGAAGCCTTCGGCGATCAACCGGTCGGCGAGCGCCTGATTGATGGTCGGGTCGTCCTCGACGACCAGTACTGTGTGGGTGGTTCCGCGGCCCTGTGTCATGCCTCCGAGCCTACAAGCGGGAATCTGGTCGGGGTGCGGCCGACATGTGGAGAACCTGTGAAGGTCTTGGAAGCCGGGCTGGAGGGCAATTTCCTGACCCCTTACGAGTTGTTCTACACTGTGTAGAAATCAGCTTTTCTACGGATCGTAGAACAACTGGATCGGTGGGCTCACGCCCTAGTTGGTTTAAGGAAGTTGCATGGAAGCCCTGGAGCTTGCCCGTTGGCAATTCGGCATCACTACCGTCTATCACTTTCTGATGGTGCCACTCACCATCGGCCTGGGCTTGCTGGTCGCCACCATGCAAACCATGTGGGTGCGGACCGGGAAAGCGCAGTACCTGCGGATGACCAAGTTCTGGGGAAAGCTGTTTCTGATCAACTTCATCATGGGAGTCGCCACCGGTTTGGTGCAGGAATTCCAGTTCGGTATGGCCTGGAGCGAGTACTCCCGTTTTGTCGGGGACGTGTTTGGTGCGCCGCTGGCGATGGAAGCACTCCTCGCGTTCTTCGTTGAATCGGTCTTCCTCGGGCTATGGATCTTTGGATGGGACCGGCTCCCCAAGAAGATTCACCTGGCCACCATCTGGGGCGCGAGTATCGCCTCGATCATGTCGGCGTATTTCATCCTCGCCGCCAACTCCTGGATGCAGCACCCAGTCGGAGTGGAAATGGTCGACGGCCGCCCGGTCCTGGTGGACATCTGGGCTGTCCTGACCAACAACACCCTGTTGGTCGCCTTCCCCCACACCATCCTCGGAGCCTTCTCCGTGGCTGGCGGGTTCCTGCTGGGGATCAGCTGGTATCACCTGTGGAAGCGACGCCGTGACGGAATCGACACCATCGGCCCAGACGGGAAAGTCCTGGTCGGCAGCGTCGAAAGCACGGGACGGGATGCCGCCGACCACCAGGTCTGGCTCCGTTCCCTCCGGATCGGCGCCGTCGTCGCCGTCGTGTCGTTCGCTGGTGTTGCCGTCACCGGGGATCTGCAAGCCAAACTGATGTTTGAGCAGCAACCAATGAAGATGGCTGCGGCGGAAGCGGCCTGCCACGACGGGACCGGTTTCTCGGTGCTGTCGGTAGGAAACCTCGGCTCACAGGACTGCGATGACATTGTGGCAGTGATCGAGGTTCCGGGCATGCTCTCCTTCATGGCCAACGGCGATCTCACCACGGAGGTCCAGGGGGTCAATTCCCTCGTGCCGCAGTACCAGGACCAGTACGGAACGAACCTGCCGGACGATCCGATGTACGGGGAACGCGCCGGAATGGAAATCGACTACGTCCCGGTGATGGAGGTGACGTACTGGGGCTTCAGAATGATGATCACGTTCGGCGCCGTCGCCGCGCTCGCAGCAGCAGTGGCACTCGTCATAACCCGCCGGGGGACAGTCCCGGAATCCAAACGACTGATGCAGCTCGCCGTTTTCGGGATCCTCGCGCCCTTCGGGGCCAACGCGGCTGGCTGGATCTTCACGGAGATGGGCCGGCAGCCGTTCGTCGTTGCCCCTAACCCCGACCCCAACGGCATTGACAACGTGTTCATGTTTACCGCCGCGGCCGTGTCGCCCGGGGTCTCGGCCGCCGAACTCGCGACGTCGCTCATCGCCTTCACCGTCGTCTACAGCGTATTGCTGGTGGTTGAGGTGAAGTTGCTGGTCCGGTATGTGCGTGGCGGGGTTCCCTCGGCCATGCCTGACCTCATTCCCCAGCACGGCCCCGACGACGACGACTCCACCGGCGGGGACATTCCCCCCTCGAAGAAGGGCGACGGCGATGTGCTGGCCTTCGCCTACTAGACCCGTGTGCCCCGCCGCGAACGCGGCCCTGATCGAACGCCTGGAGATTTGAGATGGAATTCCTTCCCACCCTGTGGTTCGTCATCATCGCGTACCTCTGGACCGGATACCTGCTGCTGGAAGGATTCGATCTCGGCGTCGGCATGCTGATGAAACTGTTCGCCCGCACCGACCGCGACCGCCGGGTTCTCCTTAACACCGTTGGGCCGGTCTGGGACGGCAACGAGGTGTGGTTGATTACGGCTGGCGCGGCGACGTTCGCTGCTTTTCCCCTCTGGTATGCGTCGCTCTTCTCCACCCTGTATCTGCCGCTGCTGCTGGTCCTGATGGGGCTGATTTTCCGCGCTGTCGGCTTCGAATACCGGGGGAAAGGCGACACGGAGGCGTGGCGCAACCGGTGGGACTGGGCCATTGCGCTCGGGTCGCTGGTGTCAGCATTCGGGATAGGCGCGGCCCTGGCGCTGACGACGACGGGACTTCCCATCAATGCCAATGGCGACCGGGAAGGGGGAGCCTTCGCCTGGTTCAATGGCTATGCGGTCCTCGGCGGATCGGCCGTCGTCTTGTTCAGCCTGGTCCATGCCCTGGGGTTCCTGGTGCTGAAGACCGACGGCGACATCCGCGACCGGGCCCGGCGGCAGTTCCTCAGGTGGCTGCCACTGGGGCTGCTGCCGATGGCTGGCTGGGCGATCGTGGTGCACGCCGCCGGCGGGAAAACCGTCACCTTGCTCACGCTGGTGATCGCAGTGGTTGGCGCTGTCTATGCCTGGTCCATGGCGCGCCGGCGCCGGGACGGATGGAGTTTCGTCGGGATGGCTGTCTTCCTCGCCGCTGGCACCACCACGATCTTTACGGCCGCGTTCCCCGTGGTCCTCCCGTCGACCCTGGACGCCGCGTTTGACCTCACGGTGTCCAACGCTTCATCCTCGGGCTACACGCTCGGCGTGATGAGCGTCGTCGCCCTCGTGGGGTTGCCCGCCGTGCTCGTCTACCAGGGCTGGACCTATTGGGTGTTCCGCAAACGGGTCAGCCGGAGCCAGATCCCCACCGCTCACGCCGTGAGAGCACAGTGAAACCAGCGCTACCCCTGGGTGTAGCCGGTAAACGCGCCCTCTACCTCCTTGGCCTGCTCGCTGCGCTGAAGGCCGCTGGCCTGGTCCTCATCGCCCAGGCCGTGGCTTCCGGTATCGCTTCCCTTGCCGTTTCGCCCACCGCGGTATCCGCTACCGCCGTTTCCCCCACTGCAGACTGGTCGTCCGTCCTCGTCCTGGGTATCTCCGGGGCGCTCCTCCGGGCGTTGGCCACCTGGTGGCAGGAAGCCGTTGCGCAGCGGGCCGCGACCGGTGCCAAGGAGGAGCTGCGAACCGCGATCACCACCCGCGTGATGAACGACGGCGGGACGTCGGCCGATGCCGGGACCGGCGCGCTGAGCATCCTGGTCACCCGGGGGCTCGACGGTCTGGACAACTACTACACCAAGTACCTGCCCGCGCTCGTCACCTGTGCTGTGGTTCCACTGCTGGTCGGTGCACGTATCCTCGCCGCCGACTGGCTCAGCGCCGTCGTCATCGTGGTGACCGTGCCGTTGATCCCCGTCTTCATGATCCTGATTGGCCTGCACACCCAGGACAAGGTCCAGGAGGCGTCGGCGTCGCTGAACCGGCTCTCCGACCACCTCCTCGAACTGTCCCGCGGACTGCCGGTTCTCGTCGGCCTGGGCCGGGCGGGCAGCCAGACCAGGGCACTCCGGGACGTCGCCGGGCAATACCGGACCAAAACCATTGAAACGCTGAAGGTTGCGTTTCTGTCCTCCCTTGCCCTCGAACTGATCGCCACCATCTCAGTGGCACTGGTCGCGGTGGTCATCGGGGTCCGGCTCATCGGCGGCGATCTCAGTCTCGAAATTGGCCTGCTGGCGCTGATCCTTGCCCCCGAGTGCTACCAACCGCTCCGCGACCTCGGCGCAGCACACCACGCGAGCGAGGAAGGCCTCGACGCACTTGAGCGGTCCCGCCGGATCACCGACGCCCCACGGAGCCGCGTCCTGCTACCCGACGCCGTCGCCGTCGCGGACAGCCCAGCGATCACCGTCAGCGGCCTCACGATTGGGTACGGCGGGCGGGACGGAACCGTGGTTGACGGTCTGACCTTCACGCTGCCCCGTGGAACGATTAGCGTGCTCACCGGCCCCAGCGGCGCTGGAAAGACCTCGGTGCTTCAGGTTCTGGCAGGGCTCCGCGGAGACGGGGCGGGGACCCGCGTTGCCGGCACCATCACGGGGGCACACCGGCAAGAGATTGCCTGGATCCCGCAGCATCCGGTCCTGGTGGCAGAAACGGTCGCTGACGAAATCGGTCTCTACTCCGGTCTGGACAGCGCCGCTGAGCGGAGGGAAGCAGCGGCGCGGGCACTGAACCAGGTGGATGCCACGGGATTACTTGACGCTCGCACCGGCGACCTGAGCCCAGGCGAGCTGCGTCGGGTCGCGGTGGCACGAGCACTGGCACGAATCGCTCACTCCGACATTGCCCTGCTCCTGGCCGATGAGCCAACAGCCCACCTGGACGCGCAGGGCGCCCGATCCGTGGAGGCAGCACTGGCACGTCTGCGGGGGCGCACGACGATCCTGCTCGTAGCGCATAACCCCGAGACGGCGTCCCTGGCCGACCAGACGATTGGCGTGTCCGGTGGTTCCGCTGCCGGCCACGACGGCGGTGCCAGGTTAGCCGCGAACACTGGGAACACTGGGAACACCGGGAACGCTGACTCCGCGCTGCAGCCTGACGGACTGAGCGTGCCTTCCGGTGTGGGCAAGGGTGTGCCGGTGTCGGCGCGACGGGTCTCCCTGACGCGCAGCGTAGCGATGGTGCAACCGTGGCGACGCCGGTTTGTGTCCGCGTTGCTCTTCGGTGCGGGCGCAACCCTGTTCGCCGTCGCCCTGACGGCGGTCTCCGGCTGGATGATCGTGAGAGCTTCTGAACAGATCCCCATCCTGTATTTGCTGACGGCGATTGTCGGAGTGCGCTTCTTTGGGATCGGCCGATCCGTATTGCGGTACTGCGAGCGCCTTCGCCTCCACGATGCGGTCTTCGAGAGCACCGACAGGTTGCGGTTGCGGTTGTGGAACGGGTTGCTGGAGCGTCCGGCAGCGTGGCGGAAACTGGCCCGCGGGGGCAAAGTCCTCGAACAGCTGGTCGGTGACGTCGATGAGCTACGCGACCTCACGCCTCGGGCCGTGTTTGCCCCGCTGGTCGGCGTCCTCACGGCAGTTGCCGCGTCCGTCACCACCGCTGTGGTGCTTCCTGCCGGCCTGCCGTCGCAACTGGTGCTGGTGACGGTGTGTCTGGTGGTGTCCCCGTTGCTCGTCCTCGCCGCGGACCGCTCAGCGCGTCGGGCGGCGGTTGGTCTCAAAGCCGAAATTCTCGACACCACGGCCCGGATGCTGGCAGCCGCGCCGGATCTCAGCGCCAACTCGGCGGCCGGGGTGCTGCGGTCGGATCTTCGTGCTCTGGAGGCTGAGCTGTCCGCAAAGCTGGACCGTAGCGCCTGGGCGCAGGGATTAGCCAACGCCCTCACCGTCTTGACCTGTTCGCTGGGTTCCCTGGCCATGTTGAGCTCAGCTGACGGTGTGAACCCGGCCGCCGCCGCCGTCGTCATCCTGATGCAGCTCGCCCTGATTGAACCCTTCATCGCCGTCAACACTGCCATTCACCACCTCGGAGCGTGGCGGGCGGTGGGGGACCGGGTAGTCCCGGATCTCGGGTCCACAACCATCCGCGCCGAACGGCCACCGGGGGCCAGCGTCTCTTCGCTCGAGCTGCGGGGCGCTTCCTACACCTACCCGGATCAGACGGCTCCCGCGTTCTCGGACGTGTCCCTGGATCTCCGCCGGGGGGAGTGGCTTGCGGTGACCGGCCCTTCCGGGAGCGGGAAATCGACCCTGCTCGGTGCGCTGCTCGGATTCCTGCCGATGCGGGAGGGAAGCTATCTGATCAACGGGGAACCCGTCGGTCTGGCGCGGGCCGGAACGGCGGGCGCCACCGGTGCGCCGCGCATCGCGTGGTGCCCCCAGGAAGCCCACCTGTTCCAATCCAGTATCCGGGCCAACCTCGCCCTGGCCCGCACCCCGGCCGACCCACCATCCGAGGCTGAACTTGCTGCCGCTTTGGCCCGGGCCGGGTTGGGCGATTTTGTGCATAACCTGCCCGCAGGACTGGATACCCAGGTTGGGCCGGGCGGCACCTGGCTTTCCGGCGGGCAGCAACAACGCCTCGCCGTTGGCCGGGCCCTGCTGACGAGGGCCGACGTCGTGCTCCTCGACGAACCGACCGCCCACCTCGACCCGGTGGCGGCCCGGGATCTGCTGGCCGATCTGCGTGCTGGACTGGCCGACAGGTTCGTGGTGATGGTCACCCACAATCAGGAAGAAGCCGCGCTGTGCGAGCGGGCTCTCGAGCTCTCGGGTAGGGCCAGACAGGAGGCAATCGCCTAACACCCGGTCCCGGGAAGTACTGTGACCAGGCAGCGCCAGTATCGGGACAATACCGCGCGCGTCACTGGCGGGGCATATCGTGCCGGCGAATTCAGAACCGGCCGCAGAGTCATTTGCTTGAAGGGGACCAAGGCCCACCCGTGGTCAGTGGTCGGCAGTACTTTCATCCAGTCGGCTTTTACTCAGTTGGCCTTACTCAGTCGGCTTTCACAATGGCGAGTTCATCCCACTCGGTGGTGTACCGGGGGGAGGAATACCGGCGGCTCATGGTCCAATCGGCCGGGGCGCACATACCGGCCCGACCCAGTCCGATACTTCCCGTACCGTACTTCTGGGTCACCTCACCGAGGAGCGCTCCGATGTTGCGCCGCTCGTGCACCGAAACGAAGACGTCCAGTTGCGGTTGAAACCCGGCGGGGGACAGATCGGTGAGCATCACCCCGGCCCGAGCGTAGGGGACCCCCTCCCCAAGGTGTCCCTCAAGGGCCCCGACAGCCGCCCGCGTCAGGACCACGGGATCAGCGGTCGGGGCGGGCAGTCTCACGGTCACGGACGGGAAGGAGGAAGCAGTCCGGTGGAAATGTGATGTGCCAGCAAACACGGTCATGCTCTTGGCGAGTTGCTTCGCCCGGGACAGGCGCACCGCCGCGGCCTGCGCGTAGAGACTCATCACCTGATGCATTCCAGCGAGCGTAGTGACCGGCGTCGAAAATGAGCGGGAAAAGATCATCTGCTTTTTGTCCGCGCGCTCCGTTTCCAGTTCGATGCACGGCACACCGCGCAGCTCCAGGATGGTGCGCTGCATGAGGACCGAGAATTTCCGTCGCATCAGCAACGGGTCAGCGGCACGAAGGTCAGCGATGGTAAACACGCCGATGGCATTGAGCCGTTTTCCGAGCCGGCCAGCAATACCCCAGACCCCGGTGACCGGGACCCGCGACATGATGTGGTCGATGTGGGCCCCGGGCATGGTGTCGAGATTGCAGACCCCACCCATCGCAGGGTTTTGTTTGGCCACCCGGTTGGCAAACTTGGCAAGGGTCTTGGTCGGGGCGATTCCGACGCAGACCGGCAACCCCGTGTGCAGCGCCATGGCGGCCCGGATGGCCCAGCCTTGATCCTGTAAGGACTGCGGCGAACCCGCGAGACCAAGAAAGGACTCATCGATCGAGTACACCTCCTGCCAGGCGGCGAAGCGTCCCATCAGCTCCATGGCCCGTGAACTCAGGTCTCCGTAGAGCTCATAGTTGCTGGAGCGCTGAATGAGCCCCCAGCCGGGGGCCTGGGCGGAGATTTTGAACCACGGCTCGCCGAGTGGAATGCCGAGGGCTTTCGCCTCATTGGACCGGGCCACCACACAGCCGTCGTTGTTTGACAAGACCACCACCGGGACGCCCGCCAGGCTGGGATCGAAGACACGTTCGCAGCTGACGTAGAAGCTGTTGACGTCGACGAGGGCTATCCGGGACGGTTTGGTACGGTCGGCTGCTGCCGCGGACGGGTAATGGCCCGGGCCATCGGGCACCCGGGAATGGTAATCGGTCATCGCAGCGGCTTACACGTAGTGCAGGCAGCGGGTGACTACCCCCCACACCGACAAATCGGACAGTTCAGCGACAGTGATGTCCGGATAGTCGCGATTTTCCGCTTTGAGGATGACCCCGGTGGCGCCAAGGTGTAGCCGTTTGATCGTCAACTCGCCGTCCAGGATCGCCACCACCACCGATCCGTGGTGGGGCGCCAACGACCGGTCCACGATCAGCTCATCCCCGTCTTTGATACCGGCGCCGGACATGCTGTCGCCGGAGACCCTCACGATGAAAGTACAGGTGGTGTCTTTGATCAGGTGTTTGTTGAGGTCAATCCCGCCGTCGTAATAGTCCTGTGCGGGCGAGGGGAAACCTGCGGGAACGGAGACCGGCGCGACGTCGGTGAAGTGGCCTGGCGGGGTTCCGTGTAACTGAGCAATATGGGCTACAACGGTCACGGCGTCCCTCGATTAGTACATATATTCGAACGAAATAAGCGTAGCATCCGACCCGGACCTTTCAGCGGGGCGGAGTCAAAAGTGCGGTCGGCTCAGTGCTAGATTTCACGGGGACGCAACAACACCACGGGCGGCTACTTGCTTACCGGGTGACCGACTGAAAGCGGATTGGGGAACGGGTGATGGACTGGATCTGGTTCCCTGTGATGGCGATTGTTGCCGCGGGATTCGGCTTTGCCGGCGGGTGGGCAGCGATTGCTGCGGACCGTCATCGCCGCACGCCCGAGGCTGCGACCGCCGGTCAGGTTGAAGTGCCTGAACCCCCTCGGCTGCGGGAAGCTGACTGGGCCGTGTACTGGCAGAAGGACAACATCTGGGTGTTGACCAACACCGGATCAGCCAAGGCAACTGCGGTCGACGTGCAATTCGAGCAGTTCGCTGTGGAGTCCTCGAATCTGCGAAGCACCATGCAGACCTCGGGGGAGGCCACGTTCAGTGGCTATCTGCGGGGAAAAAAGCCAGCCGTGCTTATCTCGTGGGCCACGGAAGACAGCGAACAGCGGGGCCCCGCGCGACGCGCCATCCCGCTTCAGGGCAACCGCCGCTGGCAGGACTGGTGAACTACCAGGACCGGTGATCCGACGCGACCGCTGACCTACTAGCACTCTCCGAAGCCGCCGTTGTTCAGCTCCGGCAGCTCGGCGGAAGCATCCCACCGTGAGCGGTTCCAAGGCTGGGTGGGGTGGGTCATGGTGTGCGCTTTCCGGTCAGCTGAGCTTCCTGATGCTCTTCCGGAATTTTCTTTCAGCATCGGCCTGGATCGAATTCTCGGCCTCATGAAGCACTCCGTAGGCGAAAGTGTTCTCTCCGGCCCGTCGCGCCGCACGGGATGCTTTGAGGAGATACTCCTGAAAGAGGACGCTGTCGCGGTGGGTTCCCAGAATGTCCTGGATCTTCTCCGATGACTTCATTGACTTTCCCACCTGCCCGCCGAAAGCGAATCCTGAGGCCCCCTCAACCGACCTGATCGCGTAGCGCAGGCGCTTGGACCTCTTGCGCACCTCGTGCAGCAACTCCAGCTGTGAGTCCAGATCTGATGCGCGGCTGGCACGTTGAGCGGATTTCACCACGATCTCCTGCTGGCGGTTGACCGCTGGCGGAAGGTTCGTGGCAGCCTTCCCGCCGTTGTTCTTCTCGCCCTTCAGCGGGACCCGGGCGGTGAACTCGTCGAGGGCATCAAGGGTAGCGAAGTATTCAGCGGAATTTAGGTCCCGGAGGACTGCCGAGTAGGCCTTC
Organism: Arthrobacter sp. TB 23; assembly: GCF_000294595.1. NCBI lineage: Bacteria > Bacillati > Actinomycetota > Actinomycetes > Micrococcales > Micrococcaceae > Arthrobacter > Arthrobacter sp. TB 23. Next base: position 18,138 of record NZ_ALPM01000018.1, read on the forward strand.
TGGTACCGGGCGGCCGATGACTTGTCCAACCGCCTCATCACGTGCCGGGGGATTGACCCCGGTGGCCGGTTGGCAATGCGGGTCACGATCAGCGCCTGCATCACTTCCGCGTCACGGGCGGCGCTGAGATTCCGGCCGAGTGACTTCAGCTGACCTTCGAGCTCGCCCGCCGGGCCGCCCTCCAGCAGCGGGCGATAGGTCTTCAGCATGCTACGCAGAGTGCGAGCCTTCACCCGCAACTGGTGCAGCGAACCTGCCTCGTGGCGGCGCACCTGCGGATCCCACGCCACCAGTTCGGCGGCCACCTGGCGGAACGAAGCGGTCAGCACATTCCGGACAGAGCCCGGCTTACCGTCGACCGGAGCGAGCTGGGGTTGGCCACCCATGGCCCGGGCCAGTTTCGACGTGCTGGCGGCTGGGGCGGCGCCAGCGTTCAACAAGGAGTGCTCGACGGCGTCCACCAGGGCCTGCCTGGCATCATCGGGAGCGGGTTCTCCGCCCTGCACTTCTGCTTCCCATTCCCGCCAGGACCGTTCGACGCCGGTGGTCAGGTCCTCTGCGTCGACCACATCGTCGCTGATTTCGATCAGCGGGGTGCCGGCCGCACCCACCAGAGTGGTGATGGTGCGGGTGGTCGTGATTCGTGCGACTGGTTCGAGGGCACTATTCCTGACATGGACCCGAACCAGATCGAGTACCTCCGACGGCGGTGTATCGCCCGTGCCGGACAGCGGCACCTGGACCTCGAGCCGGTCCGCGTCCGCCGGGAACTTGGTATGCCAGCCCTCGTCTTTGCCCCCGCGCCGCCGCCGCAGGGTTATCCCGTGGCGCAGCAGCGACCGGTCCGGCAGATCGAAGTACAGGGCTTCCAGAACCACGGTACCGCCGTCGTCCGCGCTGGCCACGCCGGTGATGCCGGTGAGGTCGGGGACCACCTCATGGGTGCCGACGTCGTACTTGCGTTCGATCTCAAGAGATTCGGTGCGTGTCATGGTCTTATTATTGCGTCTGGTGTCCAGCGCCCGTGTGTCCCGAGGGGACGGGCTGGACAGCTGCGTCGACCGCGGCAGCCGACAAATCGTCAAAAAGTTGCTGGGTTTCCCTCACATCCTGTGAGGTCCCGCCCGACCGGAGAATCACGTCGATCTCCGCATCGACCTGCTCCAACTGCTGGAGGAGATCGTTGTTGGCGCCACTATCACGCAGCCGTTTGATGGTTAGTTCGTTTGAATAGCTCATGTCTGGCCTCCAGCCGGTCGACGGTGTTCATCCCCGGGCAAGGTCTGCCCTGGGCGACGGGTTTACTGCCGGTGCTGGGAAACCTCTAACGGTGCGAGTCGAGAGTGAGGCGCGCAGTTCGTACCGCGTAGCTGATTCGTGGGGCGCCTCGCAGGACGAAACAGGAAGGATCTTGCCTGTCTGAGAGCGGTGCTGTCTGTTCACGGGATACCTTAACGTGCTGGCTCGCCGTGCGGTCAGACGGTGATGAATGCCTAAAACGACGGTAACCGAGGCCGTCTAGGGCTGAGAATACCCCACGTAGCTGGCAACACCACTCACTCGAACCGGGACGGGTCGCCCATGCCGTGACGCACCACTTCGGCGGAGCCGCTGGAAAAGTCGATCACGGTGGTCGGTTCGGCGCCGCAGTCGCCCGAATCGATGACCGCATCCACCTGGTGGTCGAGCTCTTCCTTGATTTCCCAGCCTTGGGTCAGCGGCGTTTCCTGATCGGGCAGCAGAAGGGTGCTGGACAGCAACGGTTCGCCAAGCTCGGCGAGCAGGGCCTGCACCATCCGGTGATCCGGAATCCTGACACCCACGGTCTTCTTCTTGGGGTGCAGCAACCGGCGCGGCACCTCCTTGGTGGCCGGCAGGATGAACGTGTAGCTGCCTGGCGTCACGGCCTTGATGCTGCGGAAAACATCGTTATTGATGTGGACGAACTGGCCAAGCTGCGCGAAATCCTTGCAGACCAGCGTGAAGTGGTGCTTGTTGTCGAGCTTCCGGATGGAGCGGATGCGGTCCAGCGCGTCCTTGTTGCCCAGCTGCGCGCCGAGCGCGTAGCAAGAGTCCGTCGGGTAGGCGATGAGCCCGCCGGACCTGACGACGTCGACGATCTGCCCGATTGCGCGCGGCTGTGGATCGTCGGGGTGCACATCGAAAAATTTGGCCATGCGAAGAGCATACGTCGCTGGTGGCAGGTCAGGTGATACCCAGTTGAAACCACCCAGCCCACCCCGTCGATGCGTTCCACCACGTGCTGTAGACGACGCTGTCCGATCCGATGACGAATACATCCAAATGTTCGGTCACCCGAGACACGGCGGCGACCTGGCTGCCCGGTTTCGCGACGCCGCCCGAAATGTTGAACCATCCTGCCCACCCGGTGGTGTCGTGCCACCAGGTGCTGTAAATCCGGTTGTCCGTGCCGACGGTGAAGAGGTCCAGGTGGTTGGAATACCGCGCAACTGCAGTGACCGGTGATCCGGCGGACGCCACGCCTCCGGAGACCTGGAACCAGCTGCCCCAACCAGTGCGGGCGCTCCACCAGGTGGACATGATCTTGCCGTCAGGGGCAGTGGTGAACAGGTCCAAATGATCTGGGTGGCGGGCCACCACAGTGACGGTCGCATCAGGCCGGGCGAGCTGCGCGCCGACCTGGAACCAACGGGACCAGCCGCTGCGATCATCCCACCAACAACTCCAGACCCGGTTGTCGGTGCCGATCGTGAATAGATCCAGATGGAACGGGTACCGTGCGATGGCCGTGACGGTCGCACCGGCTGCCGCGACACCCCCTGAGACCTGGAACCACCCGGACCAGCCGGTCCGCACGTCCCACCAGATGGACATGATCCTGCCGTCCGCGGCGGTGGTGAACACGTCGAGGTGGTCGGCGTACCGTGCGAGGACGTTCACGGTCGCCCCGGCCCGGGCAACCAGGGTGCCGAGTTGGAACCAGTTGGACCAGCCACCCGATGAGCTCCACCACGCGCTGTACACCCGGTTATCGGTCCCGACGGTGAACAGATCCAGATGTCCGGAGTATCGGGCGACGGCGGTCACCGGTGATCCCGCACCTCCCGGTGAGGCGATGCCCCCCATGAGCTGGAACCATCCCGCCCAGCCGCTGCTCTGGTCCCACCAGTTGGACATGGTGCGCCCATCGGATGCGACGGCGAACACATCGAGGTGTTCGGGGTACCTGTCGATTACCGTGAGGGGCGTCTTTGCCCGCGCGGTCAACGCCGCCAGCGGTCCGATTCGGTTCCAGATCACCTGCCGGCAGATCCGGCAGAACGGCACACCGAGGTCGCGCATCTTGCAGGCAAACTCCGGCCGGAACGCGCCGCAGTGGTAATAGTGGGCCCCTTCAAAAGCCCCGACCGTCCCGTCGGCCACCGGGCTGGGACGTGAATCCACTGTGCTGCAGTCCGGGTTGGTCATGGTGGGGATGGCGGTTGCCGCGTTGACGGCCCACCGCCACTTCAGGGACGCCCGGTTCCGGTTGATCGTGACGTTCGGTGCCCCCGGCTCCGGACCGGGATGGTGGTCCTGGCCGGTTTCGTCGCCGCCAGCATAGTACGGGTACTCATCGGCGAGCCCGAACGCGGTGTGTCCCATCTCGTGGATCCCGATTTCGGTGGCGCTCGCCGCCAGCGAATACGTCCCGATGGATCCGCCGCTGCCACCGTAAATCGTCGAATTGACGATCAGCAGCACTGTGGTGAATTCCGGTACCTGGGCAGCAGCGACCGTCAGGGCTGTCGCGGCGTTGCACAGCAGCAGACGCCTGATGCCGTTACCGCCGAACGTGGAATCGAAATAGGTTCGGACGGTTGCGCCCGTGCCGCCCGCAGCCGCCGGATCGTCTGCACCGGAATCGGTTGACGAGACATTGACCCGGAAGATGTTGATGGCTGGAGCCAGTTCGTTGAATGGCGGTGTACCAAGGAACGCATTCGCCAGTGCGGTGCAGGCGGTATCGAAGGAGGCCTGCTCCGCCGCCCGGAACCCATCCCCCAGGAGCACCACATTGAAGGCCCGGTTTCGCGGCGCCGAGCCCCGGATCTGGGTGGTGCCAATCACTGTCCCATCGGCGGTGGTCATTTCATGTCACCTCGTCCCTCGATGGCAAAGCTGGTGATGTCGGTGACGCGGAAACCATCGAGTTGTCGGCCGTCCCCGCCGTCGCCGGGCGGTGCAGCATCCCGGCTGCCGGTGTCCTCCGGATCGGGAGCCGCAACGTCGATCAAGGCGATGGACCGTGCAGCGGCCGGGGCCGGGACGACGACGGTGAAAGCGCCAGTGGGCCGCTCCACCTGGACCCTGGTGATGGGCTCGCCCGGAGTTTCCGGGAACACCTCAGCGCTGTGAAGGTCACTGGTCCGCACCGGCACCCGGGTCAGGGGCGCGTCGTCGGCATCCCGCACCTCGGCGTAGCGGCCGGCTCTCACCTCCGGGTGTGCATCAAACCCGGTGACGGCGACATCGACGGGTTGCTGCAGAATCAGCCGGACGTCGTCGCCGTCGTACTCGAAGATCAGCCTGATCGCACTGGGCGTGGGCTGGGGGTTATCGGTCATGGCGGTCTTCTTCCGGTGGGTCTGGCCTTCGTCCTATCCTCCCGTCACGGGCGTTACTCGGCTGTTACCGTCAATCAGCGGTCCAGGCTGTTGCCGCCCGGTGCTTCTCGAGTAACGCCGCAGTAACGTCGTCGGCGTTACGTTGGGTCTTTATCCCATAGGAACCCAGAGGTAGAGTGCCACCATGATTGAATCTGAGTCCTCAGGTAGCCGACCCCGCGGTCAGGAACCGGAGACCACCGGTCGTTTCATAGTTGTTTTCGCCGACGCCGAGGAGAACGCTCCAGGGCTGCTTCGGTCTGCTGCTGGCATGTCCCATGTCGCTGATTCTCGCGACTTCGGCACCCGTGCCGCATCTCCAGCCGACACCGAGGGAGCGGATGCCACGTATTATTCCCACCTCGGGGTTGCTGTCGTGTCCGCAGATCCGCAACAGCAGCGGGCACTCAGCTCGTCGTCCGACGAGGGCACCGTCATCTCCGTCTCCCCAGAACTCATCCACCACGTGCTCACCGACGAGCCCGGGGGAGCCTCGTCGTCGTTCCAGGACAGCGCGCAGCTCACCTGGGGTATTCAGGCCGTCGCCGCGGACACGTCCCCCTTCAGCGGCGAGGGTATCCGGGTCGCGGTGCTGGACACCGGGTTCGACTCAAGCCACCCGGACTTCGCCGGCCGGCAAATCACCGTTGAGTCTTTCGTACCCGGTGAGACGGCCCAGGACGGGCACGGACACGGCACCCACTGCATCGGGACCTCCTGTGGCCCGCGGTCACCATCCGAAGGCCCGGCGTATGGCGTGGCCTACGAGGCGGAAATCTTCGCGGGGAAGGTACTCGGTGACTCGGGGTCGGGCAGCGACGGCGGCATCATCGCCGGAATCGACTGGGCCATGGCGAACGGGTGCGCCGTGATTTCGATGTCGCTTGGGGCCGACATTCCGCAGGTGCACCCGCCATATACGGCGGTCGGCCGCCGGGCGCTCGACCAGGGTCACCTGATCATCGCCGCCGCCGGGAACGGCGCGGACCGCCGGCAAGGGGACTTCGGCTTTGTCGGGGCGCCCGCAAACAGCCCGTTCATCATGGCGGTGGGCGCGCTGGACCAGCACCTCGAGATGGCCTTCTTCTCCGCGAGGACGCTCCCCATCCGGGGCGGGCAATTGGATGTGGCTGGCCCGGGTTTCCAGGTGCGTTCGTCCTGGCTGATGCCCGACCGGTACAACACCATCAGCGGCACCTCGATGGCCACGCCGCACGCTGCGGGAGTAGCAGCCCTCTGGGCGCAGGCATCAGGCTACCGGGGGCGGGAGCTGTGGTCCCTGATGGCTCAGGAGAGCCAACGGTTGCTGCAGGCGTCGGTCGACGTCGGCTCCGGTCTGGTGATGGCACCGCAGGAATGAGGGGTCATGATCTTCACCGTCACCGTTGATGACCTGCATCGTTCCGCGATCCAGGAGGTCGCGGAACAGTTGCGGTCCTGCGGGTTGGAGGTTGACCGGGTGCTCGACAACGTGGGCATGATCACCGGCTCAGCGCCGGAGAACTGCCGGCCGGATCTGGAAGCGGTCGAGGGGGTGTCCTCCGTGGACGGTGAGACCCGCTTCCTCCTGCCTCCGCCCGACAGCGACATCCAGTAGCAGCGACGTCCGGTAGCAGCGACGTCCGGTAGCAGCGACGTCCGGGACGCACTCCCGGCTGGCGCCGCGCAGTCGGCTACGGCCCGTTGGTGTTCGCGGTGCCACCGGTTTTGCCGCCGACGTCGTCGAGCACGTTTTGCGCCTGCCGGTCCACCAGCCCGGTGAACAACTGTTGGGCGGCGCCGAAGGTGATCGCCCAGGCCACGATCTGGGCGGGATTGTCCAGATCGCTCAACCCGGGGACGAAGCCGCCGCGCATGAGCTGCAGTCCCAGTACTGCCGTCAGCGCACCTGCGGGGAGCTTCAGAATTGCCAGGGCCAGTGGGAGACCGTAGGGGGTCGAGGTGCCCCTGACATGGCGGAGCGAAGCGGCACCTGAGACGGCCGCCGCTATCAGTCCGAACGATTCGATGAAGAACACATCCCAGGGCCGGGGCCTGCTGCCCGTGGGGCAGGCAACGCCCTCGGCTGGTTCGAAACACAGCCGCAGCTCCTCCGGCCGGATCCAGCCGGCGACGGCGAGGGCCGTCGCCAGTACGGTCAGGACGAGCGCGCCCATGATGAGCACGTTGCGGAAGCTGCGCACCCGCGAGAATTCCTCCCGGGACTCGAGGCAGGACGCCCTGAACGCAGCCACCAGGGTCATCCGCCCGGATTCATCCAGGGGGGTGCCAAGTGACGCTGCCACGACGTCTTCGACAGCGACCCGGTGCGGGTCTCCCCGCTGCAGGTGCTGCCGGGCGTGCGCCTGGATCCCCGGCAGTTGCGACTGGACGTAGTCCAACGGTGCCCGCAGCAGAAGTGCCACCTGCGCGGCGTCAAGTTGGCTGAGGACCCGTTCCACCACTGCTCCATTGAATGAGGTCTGAATGGCCGGCGACTTCTGCTCCGCGACGGTGGACGCTTCGTTGAGGTGCCACGTGATTGCGTGGTCCAGGGCGGTCTTCGCGCTCGCCTGGCCTGGCGGCGCCCCCGCTGGGGGGTCGATGAGGCTGACCCATTCCGCGAGGGTCCGCAACTGGGCGGCGGTGGTGATCGCCTGTTCCCGCCAGGTGCGGTTCGTCGGCGGCGCGAGGGGAGGGGGTAACGGGGGTTGCGGGCCGGCAGCAGGCTCTGACATGGCTGGACCTACTCGAAGGACGGGTGCAGGATGGCGCTGAAGGTGGGCGCTGGTTCCGCGCGCACTGTGGGCTCCTGCGCCTGGAGCAGCGGACGGATGAGGTCCGTGATCCGGGTGGACGGCCTGACCCCGCACTCCCGGTTGAGGGTCGTCAGATAGGTGCGATAGCTGCGGATTGCCGAACCATGGTTGCCAGCCGCCAGATGAATCCGCAAGAGCGTCCGTTGCACGCTCTCCAGGAGCGGGTCCAACGCGACAGCGGCCGTCGCCGCGTCGAGGGCGGGCGAGAGCTGGCCCTGAGCCAGGTAGGCGTTGGCCAGGTCCTCCAGGGCGGCGAGCCGCTGCCTGAAGAGCCTGTCCTGATCTACCCGCAGCCAGTCTTCATCCCAGCCCGGCAGGAGGTCCGCCGTCTGAAGGTCGCCGGCCAGCCCCTCCCTTACCGGTGCACCGACGTCGAGCAGGCCCGTTCGGTTGACCCGATCCACGCGGACGAGCAGCTCGTCGACGTCGATCACAATTCCCGGGGCGAGGGCAAGCGGATCGCTGGCTGGCTGCAGGAGACCGGGAAGCTGGTGGGCAATGTTCCACAGGCAGGCACGCAGGCTTCCCGAGGCTTGCGCATCGGTACGGTCGGGCCACAGGAGCCCGGCGACGTAGCTTCGTCGGCGGCCGCCGCGCAGGGCCAGCGCAGCGATGAGCCGCTGCTGCCGGAACGCGACAGTGACCGGCTGGTGCTCACGTTCAAGACGCCAGTACCCCAACAATTTCAAATTCCATTGGACCGGAATGCTCGTAGACATACCCGTCCCCACTTCCTGCATCATCGGGGAGAGGCGCCCCCTATCCGCTGAAACGGTGAACCGCTGTGAATGCCAGCATCCTCAGACTTTCGAACCTTGTCAATGCTCCCGGCAATAGTTCACCCACTCCGGGGTTGCGGGGCACTTTCGCGCAGAAACGGGGGCTTTTTGGTGCAGAGACGGGGGCCCTTTCGCGCAGAAGCGGCCCTCCGGGTCAGGACCGCCGATTGCAACCGGCGGTCCTTTCCCTCGGGGCCGTTTCAGGGGCCGGTTGGGCGGTCTACGGCCGGGGTCAACGGATTCGTCAGCGGAGGTCGCGGATGATGTTGGTGATCCGGGCGGTGGAGAGCCGGCGGCCGTCGTCGTCGGTCATCACCACTTCGTGGGTGGTCAGCGTGCGGCCCAGATGGACGGCTGTCGCGGTGCCGGTAACCAGGCCCGACGACGCCGACCGGTGATGGGTTGCACTGATCTCAATCCCCATCGCCTGGCGGTCCCGGCCAGCGTGCAGGCCTGCGGCGAAGGAGCCCAGCGTCTCGGCCAGGACCAGATGCGCGCCCCCGTGGAGGATTCCGGCAACCTGTTCGTTCCCTTCGACCGGCATGGTGGCAACCAGCCGGCCAGCGGTCATCTCGGTGAACACAATTCCCATTTTCGCGGCGAGGCGACCGATGCCGTGGCCGCTGAGCCAGTCGTGCATCTCTTCAGGCACACCGGCGGCGGCCAGCTCGGCAGCGAACGGGTTGGCGGGCGGTTCCTGTCCGGACGACTCCGGAGTGTAATTGTCGGTCATGGGAACTAGGCTGGCACCTGTGAGTCAAACAACCAAACCCGATGTTCCCGTAGCCGCCACGACTCTGACGGACGCTCCGCCGACGGCCACCGGGCCGGCCGACGGATCCCGTAAACGCCTCCTCGTCATTGATGGCCACTCGATGGCCTACCGGGCGTTCTACGCCCTGCCGGCCGAGAACTTCTCCACCGACACGGGGCAGCACACCAATGCCGTCTACGGGTTCACGGCGATGCTGATCAACCTGATCAGGGACCAGAAGCCCACCCATGTGGCGGTGGCACTGGACCTGAGCACCCCAACGTTCAGAACCGAGGAGTACACCGAGTACAAGGCGGGCCGCGCGAAGACGCCGACGGAATTCCATGGCCAGGTGGACCTCATCATCAAGGTGATGCAGGCGATGCACATCCCCACCCTGTCGATGGAGGGGTACGAGGCCGACGACATCATCGCGACCCTCTCGGTCCGGGCCGCCGCCGAAGGCTGGGATGTTCAGGTGGTCAGCGGTGACCGCGATGCCTTCCAGCTGGTCAACGACCGCGTCACCGTGCTGTATCCGAAGCAGGGTGTCACCAACATTCCGCAAATGGATGCGCAGGCGGTGGAGGAGAAGTACCTCGTCCCGCCGGACAAGTATTCCGACCTGGCCGCGTTGGTCGGGGAAACCGCCGACAACCTGCCGGGAGTCCCAGGAGTGGGCCCCAAGACGGCTGCCAAGTGGATCAAGCTGTACGGCGGACTGGACGGCATCCTCGAGAACCTCGACGCCATCAAGGGGAAGGTGGGGGACTCGCTCCGGGAGCACATCGAGCTGGTGAAGCGTAACCGCCGCCTGAACCAGTTGCACCTTGACCTGGACCTGCCGGTTGAGCTGGACACGATGGTGTCCAGGACTCCCGACCGCCCGGCCGTCGAGGAGCTGTTCGACTCCCTCCAGTTCAACGTCCTCCGCAAACGCCTCTTCGACCTGTTCGGGGAAGAAGACGCCGCCGAGTCCCACGACGAAATGACCCCGCCGGAGCACGTGGTCCTGACCAGCGCGGCCGACCTGACCGAATGGTTCAAAGCGACCAACCAGGCCATCGCAGCCGTCCAGCTGGTGACCCAGTCAACGACCGGGAACGACGACGTCGTCGGGCTGGCGATTGTCACCTCGACCGCCGCGGCGTACCTGGATCTGGAGACGCTCGACGCTGAGGCTGAGCAGGTGCTTGCCGGCTGGCTGGGTGACCTCAGTGCACCCAAGGTGGCCCATGACTTCAAAGCCGCCTACAAACTACTCGCCGCGCGCGGGCTGAAACTTGCCGGGGTGGTGGATGACACGGCCATCTCCGGGTACCTGATCCAGCCGGACCGTCGGGCCTACGATCTGGCGGACCTGAGCCAGTCGCACCTGAAAATGTCGATCGCGCCCGCTGCAGGGACCACCGGGGGGCAGCTCGCGCTCCAGCTGGAAGACGAGGATGTCGCGTCCCCCGCCGTCGCCCGCGCCTTCGCCGCCCTGCAGCTCAGCGAGTACTTCGCCGGCCAACTGGTGGAGCGGGGCGCCAACCAGTTGCTCGGCGGGCTCGAACTGCCCCTGGCCGAGGTGCTGGCGGAAATGGAGCTCACCGGCGTATCCGTGGCGATGGACCGGCTGGACCAGTTGTTTGATGACTTTTCGGCGACCATGAGCACCACGAGCGCCGAGGCGTTCAGGATCATCGGCAAGGAAATCAACCTGGGGTCGCCCAAGCAGCTGCAGGCGGTCCTGTTCGACGAGCTTGAACTGCCCAAAACCAAGAAGATCAAGACCGGCTACTCAACCGACGCTGATGCGCTGACTGACCTGATTGTGAAGACCGGGCATCCGTTCCTTGAACAGCTCCTGGCTCACCGGGACGCCTCCAAACTCCGTCAGACGGTCGAGGGGCTGCGGAAGTCAGTGGCCGACGACGGCCGGATCCACACCACGTACGTCCAGACCATCGCGGCCACGGGACGGCTCTCCTCGACCAACCCGAACCTGCAGAACATCCCGGTGCGCTCCGACGAAGGCCGGCGGATCCGCGAGGTGTTCGTCGTCGGTGACGGCTTTGACTGCCTGATGACCGCCGACTACTCGCAGATTGAAATGCGCATCATGGCGCACCTGTCCGGGGATGAGGGCCTCATCCAGGCGTTCCGCGATGGGGAGGACCTGCACCGGTTTGTCGGTGCCCACATTTTCGGCGTCGCACCCGCCGAGGTCACCAGCGCGATGCGGTCCAAGGTGAAAGCGATGTCCTACGGCCTGGTCTACGGTCTGAGCTCGTTTGGACTCTCCAAGCAGCTCGCCATTTCGGTGGACGAGGCCCGCACCCTGATGGGCGACTACTTCGACCGGTTCGGCGCCGTCCGCGACTACCTGCGCGGTGTCGTGGAGCAGGCACGGGTCGACGGGTTCACGTCCACCATCGAGGGCCGCCGCCGGTACCTGCCAGATCTTTCCAGCGACAACCGGCAGTTGCGGGAAATGGCTGAACGGGCGGCGTTGAACGCGCCCATCCAGGGCTCGGCTGCCGACATCATCAAGAAGGCGATGCTCGGCGTCGACGCCGAACTGCGGCGGCAGGGTCTCTCATCCCGCATGCTGCTCCAGGTACACGATGAGCTGGTGCTCGAGATTGCGCCCGGTGAGCGGGACACCATGGAGCTGTTGGTGCGGGAGCAGATGGGGGCCGCGGCTGACCTCACGGTTCCGTTGGACGTCTCGGTGGGTGTGGGAGCGAGCTGGCATGAGGCCGCGCACTAGACCAGACCCGCTCGGGGCACCGGGCATACGCACTGGTGCCGGGCGCTACGTACTGGCGCCGGGAGTTCACTGCCGCCGGCAGCTCACTGGTGCCGGGCGCTCCGCCACACTAGGCTGATGGATCGTGACCGCTACCCAAGACTCCGCCGCCCCATCCGCACTGCGCATCGACACCTTCACGGTGACAGCTGAGACAGATTCCTCATCCGACGGTGCCCTGGCCCACTGGTTCGAAGCGGTCCGGTTCGGCTTCCACGAAGCCCGCACCGAGCCGGAGGATCTAGCCACCTATGCCGCGGCGTTCACCTCCGACAGCCGGACCCTGTGGGGTGCCTACGACGACGCTGCCAGTGCACACGCGTGGGATGCCAGCATTCCGGTGGCCACCTACGCCACCATGGTCAACTCCCTCAACGTCGGCAACGGCCAGTTGCTTGACGCGCACCAGATCACTGCCGTCACCGTGCGCCCCACCCACCGCCGTCGTGGGCTGCTGCGCACCATGATGACCAGTGATCTGCAGTCCGCCGCGTCCAAAGGTCTCGCCATCGCAGCGCTGACCGCATCGGAGGCGACGATCTACGGCAGGTTCGGTTTCGGTGCTGCAACGTTCACCCGCAACATCGAGGTGGATGTGAAGGAGCGGTTCGCGTTGCGCACGCCGGCGTTCGGTGTCACCGAGATCGTGGCACCGGCCTCCGCGGCAGCACTGTCCGAACAGATTTTCGCCCGGTTCCATCACGCCACCACCGGTTCGGTGGGACGCCAGTTCGCCTACCCGCAGCGTGCCTCCGGCCGCTGGGGCGAGGAACGGCCCGTCGAGGACAAGGGTGTGCGCGTCGCGGTGCATTACGACGACGACGGCCGGCCCGACGGGTTCGTGTCCTACAAATTCTCCGGCTGGGGGACCACCCCGTACACGATGAAGATTGTTGATCTGGTCGCCGTCTCCGACGCCGCCTACCTCGAGCTGTGGCGTTACCTTGGCGCAATCGACCTCGTCCAGCGCATCACCTTCGATCTGGCACCCGTGAACGACCCCCTGCCGTGGGCCCTGCAGGATCGTCGCTGCTACAAACTCATTGGCGACGAGGATGTCCTGTGGCTGCGCATCCTCGACCCCATTGCTGCCCTCGAAGCACGGGGTTACCAGGGTGCGGGAACGGTCAGCCTGGAAATCGTGGATCCTCTCGGCTATGCCGCGGGCCGGTTCCGGTTGACGGTCGAGAACGGCTCCGGGTCGGTGGCACGACTCGACGACGACGCCGACACGCAGCTCCGCGTCGATGTCACGGCGCTCGGGTCGATGTATCTGGGCGGCGTTCCAGCCCGGACTCTGGCCGCTGCCGGGCACCTCACCGAACAGGGGCCCACAGGACAGGGGAGCCTCGCCGTCGTCGACCGGATCTTCCAGACCCCGACCGATCCGTACTGCATTACCCACTTCTGACCCGGCACCCGGCGTCGCCCGCCGCTTTGACCTGTGTTGGCCCAAACGGCTAGACTAGACGGGCGTGTAATGCGCACTGCGAAACGGGTTGCCAAGCAACATCAGGTAAGTCGTTTTCTCTCCAAAAGTCCACTTCCGGACGAGCTCCATCTGAATCAGCAGAGTTTCCTGTTGCCCAGGCGTCGCTCTCCGGATCAACTAATCATCCACAACGGAGTCCCAACTACATGACCATCACCACCACCGAGAAGCCAGGTGCACCGCAGGTCGCGATCAACGACATCGGCACCGCTGAGGACTTCCTCGCAGCCATTGACGCCACCATCAAGTACTTCAACGACGGAGACCTCGTTGAAGGAACGGTAGTCAAGGTTGACCGCGACGAAGTTCTGCTCGACATCGGTTACAAGACCGAGGGTGTTATCCCTTCCCGTGAGCTGTCCATTAAGCACGACGTTGATCCCGGAGACGTTGTCTCCGTTGGCGATCAGGTCGAAGCACTGGTGCTCACCAAAGAGGACAAAGAAGGCCGACTGATCCTGTCCAAGAAGCGCGCTCAGTACGAGCGTGCCTGGGGCGATATCGAGAAGGTCAAGGAAGAAGACGGCGTCGTCACCGGTACGGTCATCGAAGTTGTCAAGGGTGGACTCATCCTCGACATCGGCCTCCGCGGCTTCCTGCCCGCGTCCTTGGTTGAGATGCGTCGTGTACGCGATCTTGCTCCCTACATCGGTCAGAAGATCGAAGCGAAAATCATCGAGCTGGACAAGAACCGCAACAACGTGGTCCTGTCCCGCCGTGCCTGGCTTGAGCAGACCCAGTCCGAGGTGCGTTCCACGTTCCTCAACAAGCTGGAAAAGGGCCAGGTTCGTCCGGGCGTTGTATCCTCGATCGTCAACTTCGGTGCCTTCGTGGACCTGGGCGGCGTCGACGGACTCGTTCACGTTTCCGAGCTGTCCTGGAAGCACATCGATCACCCGTCCGAGGTTGTCGAAGTTGGCCAGGAAGTCACCGTCGAGGTTCTCGAGGTGGACCTGGACCGCGAGCGTGTCTCACTGTCGCTCAAGGCCACCCAGGAAGATCCATGGCAGACCTTCGCCCGCACCCACGCCCTCGGGCAGGTTGTTCCGGGTAAGGTCACCAAGCTTGTTCCCTTCGGTGCGTTCGTTCGCGTCGAAGACGGCATCGAAGGCCTGGTCCACATCTCCGAGCTGGCTGTCCGCCACGTGGAGCTGGCAGAGCAGGTTGTCTCGGTTGGCGACGAACTGTTCGTCAAGGTCATCGACATCGACCTCGAACGTCGTCGGATCTCGCTCTCCCTCAAGCAGGCTAACGAGGGCGTCGACGCCGACAGCACCGAGTTCGATCCGGCTCTGTACGGTATGGCTGCCGAGTACGACGAAGAAGGCAACTACAAGTACCCAGAGGGCTTCGACCCAGAGTCCAACGAATGGCTCGAGGGTTACGACTCTCAGCGCGCGACCTGGGAAGCTCAGTACGCTGAAGCCCAGTCACGCTGGGAAGCTCACAAGAAGCAGGTTGTGCAGCACGCATCTGACGATGCAGCTGCTGCCAACGAGCCAGTCGAGTCAAGCTCCACGAGCTACTCCTCTGAGCCAGCCGCCACTGAGAGCACGAACGCCAGCAGCAACAGCAACGTCGGCACGGGTACGCTCGCGTCAGACGAGGCACTTGCCGCACTGCGCGAAAAGCTGACCGGCAACTAAGGTCCAGCGCTAGCACCTGAAAAGGTCCCCACCGTAATGGTGGGGACCTTTTTTGCGCCCAATTCCGTTCAGTCTCGCGTTTTGCCTGCCGTGTTCGGGCGCACGCACCAGAGGGGGCTGCTCAGCGTGAGTCTGAACCCGGGAGCGCGTGGCCCGGTGCAACCCTGGCTTCGGCATAGGACGGTTCCCGGAGCGCCCGGGTCCAGGCATAGGTTTCGGATCCGGGCAGCGGGCGCCGGACCGGGTCAAAACGCAAACCCGTCGGATCACCGCCCCGTGCCACCAGCACCGGCTCAAGCTCTTCCAGGGTCAGCACCAGAGTGCCGAACCGGGTCCAATCACCCAGGGGACGGCTGAAGCACAGGGCCAGTTCCAGGGGACGCTTCGCCAAGCCCATACGGAGCCCGGCAGGCGTGGCTGGCATCCGGCCACTCGGGTCAAGAGGAAAAGCCGCCAGCAGAACGGCTGACTTCCCGCCCTTGTACGGCATCATTGACGTGAATTTGGCGGCCTGGACATTCCGCTGCGGGAGCAGGACGAACCGGGCGGGAAATGACGCACCGGTGGATGCGAGCAGCACATCAAAGTGGTCAGACCCGTGGGGGACCCGCAAGGCCAGGCCAAGAATGTCAGGGCTCCAGCGCGGTAGCCCCACCGAGCGGGACAGCCGCGCCTGGATCGGGTCCTGGCCGGTGCCATCGATCCAGGATATGCCGCTGGAAACAGGTGGCCCGGTCCGGGTGAGTGTCCCGGTGAGCCAAACGCCGTCGGGGTGAATAGGACGCTGCGGCCTGACGGCTTTCATCGTAGCGAACAGGCTGGCGAACCCCTTGCCGAGTGCGGTCGTGACGCGCATCGGTCAGTGCCTCACTGCTCGGTCGGAGTCCGCGGTGCGGTCCGGGGCGGAGTGGCGGGTCGTGCTGTGTCGAATCGCATACAGCACCAGGCCAATAGCCACCAGGATTCCCGCGCGTAACCAGATGTCGGCGCTCTGCTGCGTCATGAGCAGGACACAGGACGCGATCGCCAGATAGGGAAAGATCACCGGAATCTGGAAGTGCTGGTGGTCCACTCGGTCCTTGCGAAGCACCAGCACGGCGATGTTGGTGCTGAGGAACACGAACAGCAGCAGCACCACGACCGTCTCCGCCAGCGATGCCAGATCACCGGTGCTGCTGAGGATCATCGCGGCAACGGTGGTCGCAATGATGGCGACCCACGGTGTGTGCCGGTTGGGGAGTACCCGGCCCAGCACCGATGGCAGCAGGCCTTGTTCGGCCATCCCATAGGTCAGCCGGCTTGCCATGATCATGGTGAGCAGCGACCCGTTGGCGACGGCGATGAGGGCCACCAGTCCGAAGATCCACTCGGGGATCCCGAACCCGGTGGCGTTGACGACGTCGACCAGTGGCGACGTCGAACCTGCCAGGTCGGCTGCGGGCACAGCTGCGGAGGCTGCTTTAGCTTGGACGGGGCTGACTGCTGAGCTGTGGACATTCCCGAAGTATATTCCAGAAAGTAAGTTCACTGATCATTGCGTGACGGGGCCGATTTCCGGACCGGACGCCTCAGCGCCGGGTGGACACTGTGACGGTGAATTTTGGGTTCCTGGCGGCCTGCCGGGTGGGGCCAACCATGGAGGCGAGCGGGGTCCGATACTGGAGGTGGCTGTTCCAGACCGTCCAGAGTTCACCTCCCGGTTTGAGCACCCGGCCAGCATCGGCGAAAAGCTTCAGGGCAATCCCGGAGTGAACGGTGCCCTCCATGTGAAAGGGCGGGTTCAGCACAATGAGCTCGGCTGATGAGTCGGGCATCGAGGACAGGGCATCATCCCGCACGACCGTGATCCGGTCGCCGACACCATTGGCATCGGCGGTCGCGCGGGAGGACGCAACAGCTGACGCCGACCGGTCCGTTGCAACAACCTCCATCGCAGGCCGCGTGAGGGCGAGATAGGCGGCAATCGTGCCATTACCCGACCCCAGATCGATTGCCTGCCCCGCAGCTCGGGCCGCGGAGAGGGCCGGGAGCAGGTACCGGGTCCCCGCATCCAGTTTGGCGCCACCAAAGGTGCTGCCGAAAGCTTTGAGGATCAGCGGTGCGGGCAGGCCGACGTCGTGCTTCACCTCCACCGGAAACCCGCTGGCGGAGGTGGCCACGGGCGCCGACGCCGTCAGGATCCGGGACTTCTGGCGTGCCAGTCCGGCAGCCACAGTGGTGAAGTGGCGGGCCAGAATGCCGTTCATCGCGGTGGTCATGTGTTTGACCCGGCCGCCGGCGAACACAGTGACGTCCGGGCTCGCGTAGCGGGCGATCGTCCACGCGATCTCATCCAGCGCGGCCAGCGACCTGGGCAGCTGCAGCAGGACCGTGCGGGCGCCAGCCAGCAGGTCCTCGTTGAGCGGATAGTGGGAGAAGGCCGCGGCCAGGCCAGCGGTGTGCGCGTTGGCTGTCAACGCGAGCTCACCGGAGAGCGGGTCCTGGTGGGTGCGAATCGAGTGTGCCCCATGCAGCGCGGCGGCGCCGAGAGTGAGCGCACCGTAGTGGTCCCCGATGACGACGACGCCGTCCCGGTCGGCGTTGATCGCCGTGCCGGCGGTGTCGAGGAGGAGCCGATCGGTGGCGTCGAACGCAAAGAGGTTCGGGGCCTCGACGTCGGGAGCCCGTCGAAGGTTGTCAAAGGAAAAGTCAGTCACAGTCCACCCATTTCAGGTCGAGTAGTTGGGCGCCGGACTGGCCGGCGGTCAGTGAGGCGAGGCGGGCGCGAAACTCGTCGATCGATGCGTTCCCGGCCGGTATGGCCACCCGGATGGTGGCCCGTTCCGCCGGATAGTCGGTTCCCAGGACGTCGACGCCTGCGTTGCGGAGCTCGTTTTCGACCCGCCCCGCGTCGGTGTGAGCCACCGGGACCGCCAGGAGCTGCAACAGTCGTCGTCGGACACGTGGCGCCGAGTCCAGCGCCTGGGAGGCAGCGTCGGAATAGGCGCGAACCAGTCCGCCAGCACCAAGCAACACTCCACCGAAATAGCGGACCACCACCACCGCGACGTCGCTCAGGTCAGCCTCGCCATCGGCATTGTCGCGTTTGAGGATGGCGTCCAGCATGGGGGCACCGGCGGTACCCGACGGCTCGCCGTCGTCGTTGGCGCGCTGGACCGACCGATCAGGACCCAGCACGACGGCGCTGCAATGGTGGCGCGCGTCGTGGAACTCCCGGCGCAGCTCGGTGAGGAGCAACCGTGCCTCGTCCTCGCTGGCAATCCGCCGGACGACAGTGATGAAGCGTGACCGACGCACATCGGTCTCGTGGCGGTGCTCGCCCCGGACCGTTGTGTAGCCGATTATTCCACTGTCATTCACCGGCCCCAGTCTAGTGGGCGGGAGGTTGCGCCAGCGCAAATGTCCCAGTGACGAGCAGGCTCGGGGAGCAGGGACGGTCCTGCTCACCGGGCCTGCCAGCGGGGGAGCACCCGTACCCCGCCTGCCGAGGATTGCCGAGGATCGCCGAGGACTGCCGTGGAGCCAGGCATCTGGAGGGCGGCGGGCACATCCCACGTATTAGGGTGGGGACATGCTCAGAATTGGCCTCACCGGCGGGATCGCAGCAGGGAAATCACTTGTCGCCTCAAGGCTGGCAGAGCTCGGCGCGGTGCTGGTCGACGCCGATGTGCTGGCCCGCGCGGCCGTGGAACCAGGATCGGCCGGGCTGGCAGCCGTGGCCGCCGAATTCGGTGAGAAGGTGCTGCTTCCGGACGGTAGCCTGGATCGGCCGGCGCTGGCGGCAGCCATTTTCGGTGACCCGTCCCGCCGGATGACGTTGAATTCGATCATCCACCCGTTGGTGCGGGAACGCGCCCGTGAGCTGACGGCGGCTGCGCCCCCGGACGCCGTCGTCGTGCAGGATATTCCCTTGTTGGTGGAGACCGGCCAGCAGCACCAGTTCCATTTGGTGGTGGTGGTCGACGCTCCCGACAGCGTCCGGATCGAGCGGCTGACCCGCCTCCGGGGAATGAGCGACGACGACGCGCGGGCCCGGATTGGTGCGCAAGCCACGCGTGCCGAGCGGAAGGCAGCCGCCGACGTCGTCCTCGTCAACGACAGCACCCCACAGGATCTGCTGGCCGCCGTCGACCGCCTCTGGGACGAACGACTGGTGCCCTTCAACCACAACCTGTTGCGCGGCGTTCGGGCCGCACGCAGTGGTGGCCCGCAACTGGTGCCTTCCCGCGACGACTGGCCGGAACAGGCCGGACGGATCATGGGCAGGGTGCGTCTGGTTGATCCCCTGGTGCTGGCGGTCGACCATATCGGGTCGACCGCTGTGCCCGGGTTGGCCGCCAAGGATGTCCTCGACCTGCAGGTCACCGTCGCGACCCTTGAAGACGCCGACGCGATTGCCGGAAAGCTGGTCGCAGCAGGGTTTCCGCTGCTCGAAGGCATCACACGGGATGAACCCAAACAGGACGTTCCCGACCCCTCCCGATGGGGGAAGCGTCTGCACGCCAACGCCGACCCTGGTCGCGCGGTTAACCTTCATGTTCGGGTTGAGGGTTCGCCTGGATGGCGGTATGCCCTGTCGTTCAGGGACTGGCTGCGCTCCGACCCGGGCGCCGCGGCCCAGTACCAGGCGGAGAAGGAGCGGTGTGCGGCCCAGCACACCCGGGATGCGACTACCGAGGGCTACGCGGAGTGCAAGGAGAAATGGTTCACCACCGTCGCAGATCCGCTGCTGAAACGCTGGATTGCCGACACTGGCTGGACTGCTCAGCCCTCTTCTGCCGTCGGCTAAGTTGCCCCATTCAGGACGCTGATTGTCCGGGGGAGGGTCTAACGTATTTATATGAGCCTTGCGCAGGAAATTAAACGGGTGGTAGCCCCTTTCGAAGTGATCAGCGAATTCAAGCCTGCCGGTGACCAGCCTGCCGCGATTGCCGAACTCAGTGAACGCGTCAAGGCGGGCGAGAAGGACGTGGTGCTGCTGGGCGCCACCGGTACCGGCAAGAGCGCGACGACTGCGTGGCTGATCGAACAGGTCCAGCGGCCCACGCTCGTGATGGTGCAGAACAAGACCCTCGCGGCGCAGCTGGCGAACGAGTTCCGCGAACTGCTGCCCAACAACGCGGTCGAATACTTCGTCTCGTATTACGATTACTACCAGCCGGAAGCCTACGTTCCCCAGACGGACACCTTCATCGAGAAGGACTCCTCGGTCAACGAGGAAGTGGAACGGCTCCGGCATTCCGCCACCAACGCCCTGCTGACCCGCCGGGACGTGATCGTGGTGGCCACCGTGTCCTGCATCTATGGTCTGGGCACCCCCGAAGAATATGTTGCCGGGATGGTCACACTGGAAACCGGCCAGCAGATGAACCGCGACGATTTGCTGCGGAAGTTCGTGTCAATGCAGTACACCCGCAACGACATCGACTTCCACCGGGGCACCTTCAGGGTGCGTGGCGACACCGTCGAAATCATCCCCATGTATGAGGAACTGGCGCTTCGCATTGAGTTCTTCGGCGACGAGGTCGAGAAGATCTACACCCTGCACCCGCTGACCGGTGAAATCGTCAGGGAAGAGACCGAAATGTATGTGTTCCCGGCGTCGCACTATGTCGCGGGCCCCGAGCGCATGAACCGGGCGGTCAAGCAGATCGAGGATGAGCTCCAGGTCCGCCTGGACGAGCTGGAGTCGCAGAACAAACTGGTCGAAGCCCAGCGGTTGCGGATGCGGACCACCTATGACCTCGAAATGATGCAGCAGATGGGGTTCTGCAACGGGATCGAGAACTACTCCCGACACATCGACGGCCGCGGTCCGGGCTCGGCGTCGCACTGCCTGCTCGACTACTTCCCCGACGACTTCCTGCTGGTAGTCGACGAGTCGCACGTGACCATTCCGCAGATCGGTGCCATGTATGAAGGTGACATGTCCCGGAAGCGCACCCTCGTGGACCATGGGTTCCGGCTCCCCTCCGCGATGGACAACCGGCCGCTCAAGTGGGACGAGTTCCTGGACCGGATCGGGCAGACCGTCTACCTCTCGGCAACCCCCGGGAAGTATGAGCTGGGCAAGTCGGATGGGTACGTGCAGCAGATCATCCGGCCGACCGGTCTGATCGACCCGGAGGTGGTGGTCAAGCCCAGCAAGGGCCAGATCGATGACCTGCTGGGGGAGATCCGCACCCGGGTGGAACTGAACGAGCGGGTGCTCGTCACCACCCTGACCAAGCGGATGGCCGAAGATTTGACCGGGTACCTGCTGGAACATGGGGTGAAGGTTGAATACCTGCACTCAGACGTGGATACCCTGCGCCGGGTGGAGCTGTTGCGTGAGTTGAGGCTCGGGACTTTCGACGTCCTGGTGGGCATCAACCTGCTCCGTGAAGGCCTTGACCTTCCTGAAGTGTCGCTGGTCAGCATCCTCGACGCCGACAAGGAAGGGTTCCTGCGCAGCGCCACCTCCCTGATCCAGACCATCGGGCGTGCGGCCCGTAACGTCTCGGGTGAGGTGCACATGTACGCGGACCGGATCACCGATTCGATGGCCAAAGCCATCGACGAAACCAACCGACGTCGTGAGATCCAGGTGGCATACAACCTCAAGCACGGGGTTGATCCGCAGCCCCTGCGGAAGCGGATTGCTGACATCACCGATTCCATCGCCCAGGAGGACGCCGATACCCGGGCGCTCCTGGCGGAGTCGGGCAAGAAGCGCAAGGGCGGCAAGACGGCCAAGGGCGGCGCCCCTGTCCGGCATGACGGCCTTGCCGCAGTGCCGGCCGAGGACCTCACCGACCTGATCGGTCAGCTCACCGACCAGATGCACTCGGCGGCGGCTGACCTGCACTTCGAGCTCGCCGCGAGGCTACGCGACGAGGTCGGGGACCTGAAGAAAGAGCTGCGGCAGATGCAGACGGCGGGGCACGCCTAGCCCCAGCTCGTCGCTGGCGGG
>NZ_ALPM01000019.1:0-4391 GCF_000294595.1 Arthrobacter sp. TB 23
GAGCCATTTCCTGATCCGGCTCGTACGGGGTTAGGATAAGCCGGACGTAGGGGAGTATCCCGAAGCGCTACGATCGTCAACACGCGGAGCATCGATGTTTCGCCGGGCGTAGCGGCCGGTGGCAAATGCCGCGGCGGAGAGACTTGCGGAATCCGCTGCACCCTTGAAAGGTCCCTCATGCCCGAACCCACGCTGGAACTGCCATTGGCGTTTGAAGTAGGCACATTCATTGTGCTGGGCCTCATTCTCCTGTTCGATTTGCTGCTGGTCGTTAAGCGCCCGCACGAGCCGTCAATGAAGGAAGCCGGCCTGTGGGTCACGTTCTACGTTTCTCTCGCGTTGATCTTCGCGGTCCTGATGTTTATCTTCACCGGCCCGGATTACGGGGGACAGTTTGTCGCCGGCTGGGTCACCGAATATAGCCTGAGCATTGACAACCTGTTCGTGTTCATCATCATCATGGCCCGGTTCTCGGTACCCCGTAAGTATCAGCAGGAAGTGTTGATGGTGGGCATCATCATCGCGCTGGTGCTCCGCGGAATCTTCATCCTGCTCGGCGCAGCCTTGATCAGCAACTTCAGCTGGATCTTCTACATCTTCGGTGTCTTCCTGCTCTACACGGCCTATCAGCAGGCCAAGGACACCGGCGAAGACGAGGAACACGGTAGCGAAAACAAGGTGATCGGCAAGCTGCGCAACGTCCTGCCGATGACCGACAAATACGACGGCAACAAGATCCGTACCGTCGTGGACGGCAAGAAGGTCTTCACCCCGATGCTGATCGTCTTCGTGACCATCGGCCTCACCGACCTGCTCTTCGCAGTGGATTCGATCCCGGCCATCTTCGGTCTGACCGAAAGCGCGTTCATCGTCTTCACCGCCAACATTTTTGCCCTGATGGGCCTGCGCCAGCTGTACTTCCTGCTCGGTGGCCTGATGACCCGGCTCATCTACCTGAAGCATGCGCTCTCGGTCATTCTGGCGTTCATTGGCATCAAACTGATCCTTCACGCCATGCATGAAAACGAGTTGCCGTTCATCAACGGGGGCCAGCACATTGAGTGGGCTCCGATCATCCCCACCTTCCTGTCCCTCGGCATCATCCTCGGCACCATTGTGGTCGCGGTTGTCCTGAGCCTGCTCAGCCCGAAGGCCAAGCAGGCCAGCATCGATGCCAAGCTTGAAGAGGACGCACGGAAGGCCCGCGGCACGGCCGACGTCGAGAAGTAGCCTTCTCCGACCGTCCGCGCTTCAGCGCTGGCTGACTACGCGGGCCAGCCGGTCATACCCAGCAACCGGTTGAAGATCGCTTCGCCATCGTCGGAAATCCCGTCGTGGTGGAAGTCAGCTGTCTCCCATGCCTGTAAGCCTTTGACCGCGCGGGCTGTCCGCATGGACAGGTCATGGTCCACGTAGATGTCGTCCTGATAGACGGCAGCGGCAGCGGGGACAGTGTTGTGGGCGAGCTGGTCGGTGTCGTAGAGGCTGCCCCAATCCGCCTTTGCTGCGAGGAGGTCAGCGACGTCCCGCAGCGGAACCAGTGACGGGTCTTGATCGAAGTACCACCGATACACCATTTCGCCGGTCAGCAGCGGTTCCTCAGCCGTCGGGAGGAACTGGGGGTGCTCGGCCAACACCCGGTTGGCGGACCAGTCGGAGGCCTCGCCCTGGCAATAAATTGACTCGTGCAGTAGGGCGTAAAGGGGGTTGGATGACCGGCTGACCTGCGCCCAGACGGCGTCCAGGAACACCTGGGACAGCCGCTGACCATCGGCGGTGCTCACGAAGGCGTCCTCGAGCAGGAAGTGCAGGGCGTCCATCCGGGTGTTGCCACCAAGGAAGGATCCGATCATCTGCAGCCGTGCAACGGTGAGACGCTCACCGGTCGGTAGCCGCTCGTCGATTGCCTCGACGTGGTGTGCAATCCGGGTGAGGGTCGTCCGGTCCTCGGGATACTTGGCGAAGTATTCCCGGTTCCTGGCTTCGACGAGCCGATACGTCGCGGAATAGACCTGATCCGGGGGGCCACTGAGTGGTGCCAGGCCGCCGGTGATCAGCGCACGGTCCATGCCCTCGGGTGCGACAGAGAGGTACGTCAGGGTGCAGAAGCCGCCAAAGCTCTGACCGAACACCGTCCAGGGCGCCCCGACGAGCTGGCGGCGGATCAGTTCGGCGTCAGCAACAATCGAGTCGGCCCTGAGGTGCGCGAGATACTCGGCCTGTGCGGCAGCGTCCCCGCGGAGGGGAAGGGTCGCGGCATCCGCTGGGGTGGAACGGCCGGTACCGCGCTGATCCAGCATCAGAATTCTGAAGTGTCTGGCCGCAGCCTTCATCCAGCCGCCAAGCTGGGTGACCCTGCTGCCCCGGCCGCCGGGCCCACCTTGCAGGAACAGCAGCCATGGCAGGTCGGCAATGGCCTCGTCGTCGTACTCCAGCGAGCTGTACTCGCGGGCAAAGATGGTGATGGTTTCACCATTGGGCGTCCGATGGTCCAGGGGAACTGTGAAGTAATGGCCGGTGGTGCGAGCGCCGTGCATCAGGTGGGTTGATTCGCGGCGGTGGGGGACGACGTCGGCGGCTGACTGGTCGCTCACGTAGCGGATCCGCTGACCACTGCGGTGAGGGCGGGGCCGGTGAGGCGATAGGTGGTCCACTCGTCCTGGGGGAGGGCGCCGAGACTGTCGTAGAAGTTGATTGAGGGTTCGTTCCAGTTCAGGACCGACCATTCCACCCGGGCGTAGCCCCGTTCCGCGGCGATGCGTGCAAGGTTCTGCAGGAGTGCTTTGCCGTGGCCTTCGCCCCGGGCTTCGGGGCGGACGTACAGGTCTTCCAGGTAGATCCCGTTGACGCCCTCCCAGGTTGAGTAGTTCAGGAACCAGAGGGCAAAGCCCTGGATGACGCCGTCCGACTCGGCGACATGCGCGAACACGCTTGGCATGGGTCCAAAGAGGGCCTGATGCAGCTGTTCGGGAGTGTTCCTGACGGCGTCAGGTTCTTTCTCGTAGATGGCGAGGTCGTGGATGAGCTGGAGGATGGTGGCTACATCAGCCGGGCGGGCGTCGCGGATAGTCATGCACTCAACCCTATCTATTACAACCCCGGCGAGAGGGTAGCTGTGTCGGGTCTGGACGTGCCGGGGCCATCACAGCCAACCGCTCGGTGGCGGGTTTGAGAGTAGTCAGGCGAGTTCAGGGCTTACGAGGGCCGCTTTTGTGGTGCCGAAAAAACTTCGAAAAAGTTTTTTCCGGGCCCCCTATTTTCCCCTCATACTGTCGGTGCTCGATGATGGAATTGGGGTATGAAAAGCAGTGCAGCTTCTGCTCCCGGATCGGGAATCCCTCCCGAATCCGGCGCGGATTCCGCCTCGACCAGCGGGCCCGCGAACACGGCCACGGGGTCTACTGCGGGAACTCACGCCGGGGCTTCCGCGGGGTCTTCCTCCGGGGCTTCTGTTGGGTCTTCTGCTGGGTATGGTCCGGAGGGACCGCTGGGCGTGGACGCGGTGTGGACAGCACCCACTGTTGAACCGCCGGAGGCTGAGGCTGCGGGTTCGACCGATTCGAATGATGAGGCATCGGATTTTTGGGGAATGGCCTTCGTGCCCGGCGAGCGGGTGCGCTCCAGCGACGAACCTCCCGCCCTGACCGGCCAGCTCGGGCTCGCCGCCCCGGCCGGCCTTGACTCTGCCCAGGTGGTAGATGCGTTGAATGACGTCGCCGAGGCGCGGTCATGGCTCGATGCCCAGGAAGCGAAACTGGTCACCCGGATCCTGGACCTGCAAACCGAGCAAACCCGTTGCGGCCGCGGGGCGTTCGGGTTCGAGAAAACCCTGGCCGCAGCCGAGATCGGCGCCACGTTGCACCTGCCGGAGCGGACCGCCGGGTTCCTGGTCGAACACAGCACCCTGCTGACCCGCCACTACCCGGCCACGTTGAACGCGTTAGAGGACGGCAGACTCTCACGCCGCCATGCCTGGGCTGTTGTCGAAGAGGCCACAGACATGCCCGACACCGACCCCGCTCTGGCCGCCGCCTATGAAACCAGGCTGATCGCGTTGGCCGGTCAGACCACGGTGGCGAAGTTCTGCCGCCAGGCCCACCGGTTACGCGAAAAACTTCACCCCGAACCCATCAGTAGCCGGCACCGGAAAGCTCTCCGGGAACGCGAGGTGGTCCTGAACGGCGCCCACGACGGGATGGCCTGGCTCGCCGCGTACCTACCCACCGAACACGCGGCCGGGATCTTCCACCGGGTCGATACCGCAGCCCGGGCCTTGCAGGGCCCCGACGAGGCCAGGACTCTCACCCAGCTCAGGGCCGATGTTCTGGTGGATGTCCTCACCAGCGCCGGACCCACCGGACACATGCATGAAGCACCCGACCCCGCTGCTG
>NZ_ALPM01000020.1:0-10468 GCF_000294595.1 Arthrobacter sp. TB 23
CCCGACGGTGGCATGGCTGGGCACGAGATGGGTGGGATGGGTGGGATGGACGGCATGCTGGATGAAGATCAGATGGCTGATCTGGAAGCGGCTGAGGGTGACGACGCGGTCGGGTTGTTCCTGGAATCCATGATTGAACACCACGACGGGGCGGTGGAGATGGCCCAGGAGGAAATCGATAACGGGGAGAACCCTGCGGCAATTGCTCTCGCCGAGACCATCATGGAAACCCAGCTCGCCGAAATCCAGGAAATGGAACAGCTGCTCGCCGAACTCTAACCCGCCACAGGCTCTGGGTAGGGAGGGCACCATTGCCCTCCCTACCCGTACCCATTTTGACTCAAGGACTATTGACGTGAAATTCATCCACTTTTCTTTGCCCCACCCACCACGGGCCGCCCCGACGGCAGTCATGATTGCAGCGATTCTGGCAGTTACCGCTTGTTCGCCACAACCCCCGCAGGGAGCCAACAGGGCCGCTACCGCTGCCCCGTCAGCCAGTGCAGAAGGTTACCCAACGGGTCACGTCCACGGCATGAGCGTGGACCCTGGCACGGACCGGGTTTTCCTCGCCACCCACGATGGCCTGTTCGACGTCTCAGAGTCACCGGCCATCAAGATCGGCCCGACGATCGATCTGATGGGTTTCACCTCAGCAGGGGACGGCGAGTTTTATGCATCCGGACATCCTGGTCCGGGATCTGATCTTCCCGACCCGGTGGGGCTAATTCGGTCCACCGACGAGGGGCACACGTGGCAGCCGCTGTCCCGGCAAGGGGAGTCCGATTTCCATGCCCTCGCCTCAACCGACAACGGGATAGTCGGTTTTGACGGCCAGTTGCAAGTGAGTAGCGACGGGACCACCTGGGAATCCGTGGCAGAACAAATTCCGGTGTTCAACCTGGCCGCAACGCCACGGGACAGTATTGTTCTGGCGACCACAGAGGACGGCCTGCAACGCTCCACGGACAACGGCGAAACGTGGAATGCCGTGCCCGGTGCACCCCTGCTGATGTTCACGGCCCTTTCGGAAGGTGCCGCTGCTGGGATTACACCCGAGGGCCAGATCTACACCAGTCGTGACGCTGGCCTGACCTGGGTCGAGCAAGGAACGATCCCCGGTCAGGCAGCCGCGATAGCCACGCACCTGGTCGGGGATCTGACCCTGCGAATATGGGTCGCGACCGAAACCGGTGTCCAGGTCTCCGATGACAACGGGCAGTCCTTCACGGACATCCGAGTCAATCAGGAGTAGCCGCTGGTTCGGAGACTGGACGGCTAAAGCTGCAATACGGCGACCCGGTGAGGAAGCCTGGGGAGCGCCCGGCCAGCCGCTACCCGCGGCGCTCCCTCAGGGTGACGAGCTCAAAGCGAGGCTGGTGACCGGTGCATCCGATCTCACCTGCACCAGATAAGTAGGTCAGGCCTTTGAACGGTCCGGCGACAAGGTGATGGCTCTACATCGATGAATATCGATATCATAGTGAGGAACCGCAATTGCGCTGGTCGGCCTCTTCCGGGCGACGGCCGGGGTGACTGGGGCTCGTTGGTTCGGTATCGAATCGAACCTTTGTGGAAGCCAGGGAGAACCACATGTCTGTGATCCGAATTTACGAAACTACGCTTTGTCGCGACACGGGTGTGTGTGGCCCCGATGTGGACCAGTCCCTGGTGGACGTCACCGCCGACGTGCGTCATCTCCAAAGCCTCGGAGTTGAGTCGCGCACACGACCGGCACTTGGCCTGAGCGCAAAGTCCGGCGGCTGCTGCGGCGGCTCAACGAGTTGCGGCTAGGTCCGGGGATGAAGTTTCTCGAGAACGCACCACGATTCTTGTTCTTTACTGGCAAAGGTGGCGTGGGTAAGACATCCGTAGCCTGCGCCACGGCTCTTACACTGGCCAACGCCGGTCAGAAAGTTCTGCTGGTGAGCACCGACCCAGCCTCAAACGTTGGCCAAGTGTTCGGTATGGTCATTGGCAATACCGTGACCGCGATTCAGGATGTTCCGGGTCTCTCCGCGCTGGAGATCGACCCGGAGCAGGCCGTCGAGGCGTACCGGGAACGGATCATCGCACCCGTTCGGGGCCTCCTGCCCGAGACTGAGTTGGCCAGCATCGCCGAGAGCCTTTCAGGGTCGTGCACCACGGAAATCGCCTCTTTCGACGAGTTCACCTACCTGCTCGCAGACGAGAGCTCCTATGGGGAGTACGACCACATCATCTTTGATACAGCTCCTACGGGCCATACGATCCGCCTTCTTCAATTGCCGGGTTCATGGACCGATTTCCTCGAGACTGGCAAAGGAGACCCGTCATGCCTGGGCCCTTTGTCAGGGCTCGAGAAACACAAGCAGGTGTATGCCAAAGCAGTGCAGGCACTCACGGACCCCGCCAGGACCCGGCTTGTCCTGGTTAGCCGGGCGCAGACGTCGTCCCTGGCTGAGATCGAGCGTACCTATCTCGAGCTCAACCAGATCGGAATCAGGAGCGGGTACGTGGTCATTAACGGTGTCCTGCCGGAAGCCGCCGGCGACGAGAGATTAGCCGTGGCCCTGCGGTCCAGGGAAGCTGCCGCCATCGCGGCCATTCCTGAAGCGGTCGCCGCGCTGCCCCTCGATGTGCTGGGCCTCAAGCCAGGCAACATGGTCGGCGTGCCGGCGCTTAGGTCTCTGTTCGCAACTGGGTCCAGACCGGCCATCCTTGACGAGACGACACAGACACCGGAGGTCAAGGACGCGCCACTGGCAGCCTTGGTTGACGAGATCGAATCGGACAGCCGTGGCCTTGTGATGTGTATGGGGAAGGGCGGGGTGGGGAAAACCACCGTCGCTGCCGCCATCGCGGTCGCACTCGCCGGCAGGGGGCACGCGGTCCACCTCACCACGACGGATCCTGCAGCGCACCTCACCGAAACACTGCACGGTTCAGTCCCTGGATTGACGGTATCTCGTATCGATCCGGTAGCGGCAATTCAGGAGTACCGGAGCCACGTGATGGAAGCCAAGGGCCGGAACCTAAACGATGATGGTCGTGCCGCCCTAGCTGAGGACCTGATGTCCCCATGCACTGACGAGGTGGCTGTCTTCCGGCAGTTTTCCAAGGCGGTCCAGGAATCCCGGCGGCGCTTCGTGGTGATCGATACCGCGCCGACCGGTCACACGCTGTTACTCCTGGATGCGACCGGTTCATACCACCGGGAAATTGCCCGCCAGGCTGGAGATACCATGGGCTTCGTGACGCCCCTGATGCGGCTGCAGGATCCTGCGCAGACCAAGGTAATTCTTGTCACGCTGGCCGAAACGACACCTGTCCTCGAAGCCGAAGAGTTGAAAAGTGATCTGGAACGGGCAGGAATCCACCCGTGGGCCTGGGTGATCAATAGCTCGATTGCCGCCGCACACCCGCAGACGCCGTTTCTGCGGGCGCGCGCCGCGAGCGAAATCGAACAGATGGCAAAGGTACGCGCCTTGACCGACCGAGTGGCTCTTATTCCGTTGTTGCCCGAGGAACCCATAGGGGAGGAGAAACTGAGGGCTCTGACGGCTCTCGCTTCGATCTAGGTGCGTCTGCGTGCCGCGAGGGAGGGCCGAATGGACCGCCCACTTTCTTTCTGAGAATGATTCTCATAAGATGGTGGAATGCACTTGATCATCATTACTTCGCTGGACGCACTCAGTCGCAACAACGCCACATCTCAGTTGGCCGCGCTATCTCCAGAAGTTCCAGTGGTGCTGCACGACCTGCTCGACGATTCAGTGGTGACGCGCCGCATCCATCAGAATGACCAACTGGTGGAACGAGAGTCGTCTGTACTAGAACACGGTTGTCTGAGCTGCACCGTCCGGTTCGATCTGGTCCCCGTCCTGATACGCCTGGCCGCTGCCGGCACCTCTTTGGCGATCGTCGGGCTGCCGCCGGGCACCACGGCCGAGAACGCGATTGACGGGATTCATGCCATCGCCCGGGGGGATTTCACTGTGGATTCGGTAGCGCTGGCCGCACAGCCTGAGGACGTGGAGAACCAACTGTGGGACCACCACACGTTGTTTGAGTCTGGTTACACGGCTGTTCCCGAGGATGGCAGGACCCCTGGCGAATTCCTGATGGGGGAGTTGCTCTTTGCTGACACGGTGCTCACCACCGTCAGTGATCTGCTGCCATCGGATGAGGAACTGAGTCTCAGGGGTGTTCAGCTCATCCGACAGGTCGCCCCGCATGTGCGGATGCTGCCCGCCCTGGGGTCGATCGCCGCCCACCTTGGGGCGCACGACGACGAAGCAGCCCGCGCCCGAAGTCGTCCCGGAGCGATCGCGGTGCCGTCGACGTCGTCCGGGCCCTTCCGCACTTTCGAATACCGCACGGACCTTTTACTGCATCCCGATCGCTTTCGATCAGCATTGGGTGCCATCTCCGAGGGTTGCTGCTTTGTTCGGGGCGGTGTCTGGATTGCCGGTCTGCTGGAGACCGAAGTAGCAGTGTTCGGTGTTGGCCCGCGCATAGCCCTCAGCAACGGCGGCCCCTGGGCCAGCGATCCACAGGGGCAGTGGCGCCGCGGCACTCACCTCGCTCTGACCGGCGATGACATCGATGACTTCGAGGTGACCAGCCTGCTGGCAGCCTGCGCACTGACGGATGAGGAACTGCGGTCGCCCCTTGTTTATGCACCCAACAAAACTAGCCGATAGAGACCAACAGAAACCCCTGAAGGAGAACCATGAAAGTACGCAATTCCCTCCGCGCACTGAAAAAAGTCCCGGGAGCCCAGATCGTCCGCCGCAGAGGCAAAACTTTTGTCATCAATAAGAAGAATGCGCGTATGAAGGCCCGCCAAGGCTGACGCCATGGTCAAAAATACAAAGGGTTCAACGGGGATCGTGGTGGCGCCCGGACCATCGCACCTCCGGGAAGAGACCCACTCAGGGCTGCCGCGGTCAGAGATTTACCGGACCCGGAGGGGCCCACCAGGGCTACCGCTTCACCGCGGGAGATAGTCAGCGACAGGCCCTTGACCAGGTATTGGGAGCCAATACGGATCGATAGATCCTGCAAGACCAAACTCACCACGCACCCCAGCTCACCATTATTGATTATCGTTCTTATTAAAATACCGATAATGCGGATGGTTCTCAACTGGGGCGCCCTGTGTGCTGCCGTTTCCTCAGGGTTTGTCGTGGGGGACTATCTGATTGGCTTCTCGTCAGCCTCGGGGGGTCGGTCCGTCCCGGGACTCAACCCGGGGGATAGGGAAGGTCCGGCGTTGGTTTCCGGGACCAGGGCGGCGCGCTGAGGAGGAAGACTGTGGCGGCGATTGTCACACCCGCGGCGAAGATGGTGACCAGATGGGTCGACACCGCGGTGCCGTTGTACATGGTGATGCCTACAGCCAAGAGTGATACGGCCAAGAGAATCAGGGCGATCCAATGCTGGCGGCGCAATCCCATCAGAACCATGAGGGCGGGGACCGCGTACCAGATCATGCTCGCCGTTCCCATGGAATTGATCTGGTCGATCACACTTCCGCTGCCTGGTATCGCGGCCACTACCGAGCGGAAAAACATTGACGCGCAATGCAGGATCAACCCCAGCACACCCACGACCGTCAGGGCCAGATCCAGCGGAGTCAACCGTCGGGTAACCCGCTTTAGGGGGAGGAACGGGACCGCCAGACGGAGAATTAGCAGCAGAGATGCGACGGCAGAGAGGGTCAGGACAAACGAGGTGGACATAGAATCACCTTAAAGGATCACCGGCGGTCGGAATGTGTCGTCGAATACCCTAGAAGAACGTGGGAAAACTTGTCCGGTGACCTATCGGACGAATCCGTCAACGAGTCACTCCAGGAGCACCATGACGTACACACTCAGCACCACCATTGCGCTTCCCTGGGCTGAAGCCCTGGAACTTACCCGGGAAGCGCTATCAGCTCAGGGTTTCGGAATACTCACCGAGATTAATGTTCGTTCCACCTTTGAAGCCAAGCTCGGCACCGAAGCCGCGGACGCCGTGGGAGATTACACCATCCTCGGTGCCTGCAACCCGGCCCTGGCCAGCCGGGCCATTGCGGCCGAGCCCGAAATCGGCGCGCTCCTGCCCTGCAACGTCGTGGTCCGTCGAAGCAAAGCCGCAGACATCACCACAATCGAGGCCATCGACCCGGAGACCATGGTTCAGCTCAGTGATGCGCCAGCGGTCAAAGAGGTCGCCGACGACGCCAGCAGCCGCCTGCGTAAGGCCCTGGCCGCCCTCAGTAGTTAACCCGGTCTAGCTACCCGTGGTTGGGTGGCTCGGAACCAGCCAGCCAGAAGGAGAACAATAAGGGTGATATCGATGATGTCACCGCCGTAGTACATCAGCTGCGCGCCTGTCCGGCCATCGGAGATCTCGACACCGGCCGGAGGATGGACGTAGAGCCATTTAGCCAGGATGGAGTGAGCGGCGATGAATGCGATGAGGACTACGGAGCGCATCTGGATCGAGGCCCGGTGTGGGTTGGGATCGGGACCTATCAGGGCCGCAACAAAAAGGTAGCCTGCCAGAAAGATATGCATATGTACCGCTCCATGAAGCAGCACCGAAGTGTGCATTAGTGAGTACAAGTCGGTGGTGTAGAGAACCCATAGTCCTCCCGCATTGAGCCCGCCTGCGACCGTCGGGTGGGTGATGAACCGGAGAGGCGGAGACCTCAGAAAGCGGGTGAGGACCTGCGCCCGTCTCACCGTCAGAGCGCGCAGGGCCAGAGTAAGGGGCGCCGCGAGTACCAGCAGCAGCGGAGCAGCCATTCCGATGAGTAGGTGACCAGTCATATGAGCAGTGAAAGTGGCGCGCGCAGCAGCGGCAATAGGCCCAACTAGTCCCACCCCGATGCAGAGCAGACCCGCGTACCAAGCCATAACTCGACCTATGGGCCACCGTCCACGGGACCGGGCCGCCCAGAGGGCAAGGGCGTAACCCGCCGCGGCCGCAACAAGGAGCAGCACAACCAGGGCATCGAAAGCTATCCATCCGAGAGCATAAACGTCGTCGTTTGAACTGCTGGGAGAGTTATGGTCGTGTTGATGCTGCAGATCCACTGGCTGAACCTTCAGTCCGATGTCTGTGGCGGACGAGTCCGCCACAGAATTAACACCCCGACCAGTAACAGCACGATGGCAGACCCTACCCAGATCACGTCGTAGGGCAGCAAATCCACGTCATAACGAATCTGATGAATGCGCAGAACCTTGTGGTCAATAACGCCGTCAAAAAGTTGGAAAGACCCAACTCCGGTAATGAGCGCCCCAGTCCATCGCTTCCAATTCACCTCGGCGCGGCGACGAATGTCAGCCAAAACGAACAGGCCCCAAATAGTAATAAACCAACCGAACGCGTGAAAGAAACCGTCAGCGGTCAGCGCGACCTCGGTGGTGGACAGGTCATAGAAGTGGTGCCACTGCAAACCCAAATGGAAGATAAACAAGTCAATAATCGATGCCGCGACCCCGCACCCGAAAAGGAAACCGGAGAGAACGACGCGCCGTTCAAGCCCCGAGCCAGGCCCACGGGAGCCTTTATCCACACCACTGCTTCTGCTCATTCTGCCGGTAGGCATCGAAGCTTCCCTTCACCTTGGGGTAGCAATTGCACATTTCATCATAATAGCTACGGCACGTCGGCGATCGGCAGAATACGCCTCGATTACAGGGGAGTGGGTGGAATAAGAACGAAATTACCCACGTGTACCTTATCGAGGAATTCACGTTGAGCGGCCGCGATCTGGTCAAGTGGGAAGACCTTGGCTAGGAGAGGCCGAATCTCCCCACGCTCGATGTAGGAGATGAGGCTAGGGAATACCGCGTCGTCCCACGCTGTGCACCCGATCAAGGTGAGATCCTTCAGATAAAAGGTCCGCATATCCAGTTCGACAAGAGGTCCGCCGATGGCGCCTGAGGATACGTACGTCCCTCCCCTCTGGAGGAGACTGAGCATCGCGGGAAAACCGGTGCCGGCCACGTTGTCGATCACGACGTCGGCGCTTTCCGATCCCAGCACGCTTAGCGCCTCGTCCCGCCCGAGGACTGCATCCGCTCCCAGGGCCCGGACCCGATCCTGTTTGGCCTCACTGGCGATGCCAATGGTATGAGCGC
The DNA here is from genome assembly GCF_000294595.1 of Arthrobacter sp. TB 23. NCBI lineage: Bacteria > Bacillati > Actinomycetota > Actinomycetes > Micrococcales > Micrococcaceae > Arthrobacter > Arthrobacter sp. TB 23. The sequence goes on from NZ_ALPM01000020.1 coordinate 8,124, forward strand.
CACGTCGCTTGGCGAGTTGTATGACGGCCGAGCCAACGCCACCGGAGGCACCCGTCACCACTACCCGCGACCCCGAAGTGACACCTGCACGGCGGACCATGTTCTCGGCTGTTCCGTAAGCGCAAGGAATGGTGGCTAATTCGGCGTCGCTCCAGTCGCAGTCCACAGTGAAAACCTCGTGTTCGGGCACAGCAACGAATTGAGCGAACGCTCCGTCCCGGTCCGACCCTAACCAACTGGTTTCCATCGAGAAGAATCCCTGCGTGCGCATACATGCGCGGATCAGTACCCGAGCCCCAACCGAGGACTCGTCGCCCCCGCGACCGACGGCGACAATACGTCCGCAGCAGTCTGCGCCCTGAATTAGGGGGAACGGGGTGGCCGTGTTCCAACCCCCGTCCGGCCGCGTCGCCGTCTGCCCGGAAACGTTCTCTGCTGCGTCATTGGTGCCTGTCGCCACCGATGACGAGTACCAACCGAGTCTGGTGTTGATTTCGGTATTGTTGACGCCGGCTGCCAACACCTGAACTAATACCTCACCTTCGGTTGGCGCCGGGACTGGAACCCGACTCACCTCGAGCCGGTCGTAGCCACCAACCCCGGTAGTGACAATCGCCATCATGGTCTTCCCCTCGAGGACTGGCCTGGTTGGGGGATGAATCGTGGGCATTCACCCATTTTGCTCTATCTACCGAGCAGTCGCCAACGACTCCGCCAATGGCCTGTCGTGCGTCCATCAACCCGACAGATTCCTGTGCGGATCAAGTAGCCAGCGTTCAGCAGAGATGGCCTCCTCGAAGTATTGGGTGGGATAGGGCGGTTCGTGCACTTCTTTGAAGTAGGTGGTGATGGCGCGGTCGACGGCTGTCGGTCCGACGATCGCTAGTGCAGAAACGTTGAGCCCCGATGCGAAGGCGTACAGTGCCGGTCTACTGAGGGAGATCATTTTGTTGAGGTGGACGAGCATTGGTAGACACAGAGCTGGCGATACTTTCGCAAGGCTTCTCACGAGCTCCATGGCGTCCTTTTTCGAGACAGTTACCCCTTGGTCCCACTGGACTTCGATATAGCCTCCGCTATGGGGAAGGAGCGAGAACCTTTGGTTTGCTTCACTGTCATCCATCGGATAGTTCCTGTCGCTTTACTCCGCTGCCGTCGAGTTCCCTATTCCAGGCGTTTTCATTTAGTCGGGTGGCGGTGAGAAGGAGTCGGCTGGTTGGCCATTGATCCAGGTCCGACATGGCTATAGGTCCTTGTCATGGTGCCAAAAAAGTCGTTCGGGCTATTGGTGCCGGTATTTGTTGACCATGGGGCAGTCGAAGGGGTCGCGTGCGGCGAGGCCTACCCGGTTGAGGTAGGACACGACGGCGCCGTAGGAGGCTGCGACGCCGACCTCGGTGTAGGGGACTTTGAGGCGTTCGCAATGCTCGCGGACGATCAGTGCTGCTGCTCGGAGGTGCGGGCGGGGCATGTCGGGGAACAGGTGGTGTTCGATCTGGAAGTTCAGGCCGCCGAAGGCGTTGTTGATGAAGTTGCCGCCGCGAATGTTGCGTGAGGTGAGGACCTGTTTCTGGAAGAAGTCGAGTTTGCTGTTCTTGGGGATGATCGGCATGCCCTTGTGGTTGGGGGCGAAGGAGGCTCCCATGTAGATGCCGAACACGGCCATTTGAACGCCGATGAAGGCGAACGCCATGCCGAGGGGCAGGAACCAGAACAGGACGCCGAGGTAGGCGCCGAACCGGATCGCGAGGAGGGCCAGTTCGATCCAGCGGCCTTGGACAGCGCCGGGGCGGAACAGTGTGCCGATCGACTTGGCGTGCAGGTTCAAACCTTCGAAGGTCAGCAGCGGGAAGAAGAGGTAGCCCTGGCGGCGGGTGATCCAGGCGTGGAGTCCCGTGGCTTTGGCTGCGTCGTCCTCGGTGAAGGAGATGGTATCGATCTCAATGTCCGGGTCTTTGCCCACCACGTTGGGGTCGTTGTGATGGCGGGTGTGTTTATTCATCCACCACTGGTAGCTGATGCCGACGACGCCGGCGGCCAGGATCCGTCCGGACCAGTCGTTGGCCCCGCGGGTCTTGAAAATCTGCCGGTGGGAGGCCTCGTGGGCCAGGAATGCGATCTGCGTGAAGACGACGCCGAGCACGGCGGCGATCAATAACTGGAACCAGGTGTCGCCCAGCAGGGCGAAACCGGTCCAGGCGGCACCCATGGTTATCGCCAGTGCAGCGAAGACGGAAACGTAAAAGCGGCGGCGACGGTTCAGCAGACCTTCTTTGCGTACCTGCTTCAGCAGCGTCGCATAGGAGGCGACGACGTCGTTCGGCTTAGCAACGCGCACGCTACGG
>NZ_ALPM01000021.1:0-89292 GCF_000294595.1 Arthrobacter sp. TB 23
GGCGAAGGTGTTCGTCACCGTTCCGGTGATGACTCTCCTCGGCGGGGATGCTCCGGGTGAGTTGGAAGGGTATGGGCCGATTGATCCTGAGACGGCACGTCAGCTCGCCGGGCACGCACCATCGTTCACCAGGATCCTCACCCACCCCTTTACCGGGGCCAGGCTGGGCGCTGATGCGACCACGTATCGGGTCCCGCAGGACCTGAAGGATGCGGTCCGGGTCAGGGACGGGACGTGTCGGCATCCGGGATGTAACCGGTTGGCGGTGTTCTGCGAACTCGACCACACCACCCCCTGGTCCCAAGGCGGCAAAACGTCCTACGGGAATCTGGCGTCCCTGTGTAAACGTCACCACATGTTCAAAACCGAAGGCTACTGGCACTACCAACAACCCGACCCCGGGACGATCATCGCGATCTCACCACTCGGCGAAACCTACCTCACCCGACCAGACCCACCACCAGCACCACGGCCGGAAACCCCACCGCCATTCTGAGCAGTGTCTGCCTAGATGCACCCCGCTGCTGCGGGGCGCCCCCTACTTCACTACGGCGTTCGTTACCGGCTGGCGATGATCTTCTGCAACGCTACGGTGCCGTCCGTCTTGGGAAGGAGCAGCCACGCCACGAAGTACATCGGGATGCTGATGAACGGCAGGAGGAAACTCAGGAGGATGCCGATCCGGACGTACGCGACTGGCCAGTTGAACTGCAGTGCGATGCCGGAAGCAATCCCGCCGAGCCACCCGCCCGGGGCACGCTTGATGGGTGATTTACGGAGAATATCGAAGAATTTGTCCATGATTTAGGCTAACCCGTTTCGGTAGTCAGTGGTGGTTGGATTTGCGGCCGGTCATTGAGATCAGACCGCCGACCACGAGGGCCACCCCGGTGCCGACCAGTAAACCGATCAGCACCAGACCGGTGTCCAGGTTGATGTCAACAAGTTGAGACAGCAGCACCAGAATTCCCACCGCGATCGCTATCAGCCCCCAGACCACGGTGCCGGCGCGGACTGATTTCCCGCCGTCGTTCTTGGCAGTGTACCCAGTGGTGCTCATCGCGAGATGCCTCCTACGTTTTCAAGTTCGGTTTGGGTGGCGGCCACCGTGGTGTGGCTCATGGCGCCGCGGATTTCGAGGATGATCCTCGGTCCGGAGGCGTCCTGGTTCAAATCGATCTGCGCGGGATGCCACATGCCGCCAGCCGTCGCTTCCTGGCCGTTATCCACGGTGCTGAGAGCTCCGAGAGCGATTGAGGAGCGCACCTCAACCGGGACGTCGTCGGGAATCAGGATGCCCACATTTCCTGCGAGGCTGTTCACTGGGACCACCAGATCTTCGTCGAGGTTGGCCAGGTTGCTGAGATCAACGGTGCCCTGACCCGCAACCACGGTGTATCCGTCGCTGGCAGGTCTCTCGGTGGTGGGACTCCAGGCGGCACTGCTGCCGATCGTGAGAGCTCCCGTGCCTAGGGTTGAGCCGGTCACCACTGCTGCCGCCATGCCGACTGCAGCCATGAAGCCGAGGAAGCCTGAGGTGCGGCCGCGGAGACCCAGCGTCACGATGCCCAATCCGAGCAGGATCAGGCCAGCGGCGATCGCAACCGGGATCGCTGAGTTGCCCAGGCTGAAAATTCCGGTGTAGTCGAGGACCAGGACGGCGCCGACGGCGATGAGTGCGCCACCCAGATAGAGAGCCAATTCGGCGCCGCTCGGCTTGGGGACCGGAGGTTTCTGCGGCACAGGCGGTCTCTGCCTGGGAGCCGGGAGCGGTGGCAGCTCACTGTACAGAGGTGGTGGGGTTAGGGTGCCCGGCGGTCGGGACGTGCCAGGTTTGTCGGTGGCGACAGTGTGAGTCGAGCTGGTGTGGGCCCCGGCGGGTGGCGCGCTTGCAGTCCCTGGGGCGTCCGTCTTCTTGTTCGACATAGTGACCACCACATAAATCCCGAAGATAACGGCGCCGATCCAGAAGATGGTCCAGAAAAATGCACCACCACCACCGTCGTCGACGAAGAACGGAAAGTTGGGGCGGCCGATTCCCACAACCGTCAGGATCAGGGCGCCGGTCATGCCTGAGGTCCAGCTGCCCCGCGCCGCGGATTCGAGGTGGATGCGTCCGTCTGGTTCGGGCAGCAGCGCCCACGCGAGGCCGTACAGCAGGACTCCCACGCCGCCGAAGATTGCCAGCAGGATAAACCCGCCCCGGATGAGGACCGGGTCCAGGCCGGTCCGGACCGCGATACCGCTGGCGACCCCGCCGATCCAGCGGTCCTGACCCCTGACGATGCCAAGGCCACGAAGCCAGCCAAAGAAGTTGGTGGAGGCTGCTGGGGGTGTGTCGGCCCGAGGCGTCCCCCCGGGAGCGCTGTCTGGGTCAGGCATGCCGTTGACGGCGGGNGGGAGGAGCCTCGCCTGCGGGCTGGTCCCGGGGGCTGAAGTCCTGACCATGTCCGGCAGCCGGCTCCACGGGATCGGGTGTTGCTTCAATCGGAGGGTTATCCGAGTGGTCGTTCGGGTCCTGATGCGAATTCATACTTCAATCCTGTCGGCAGGGGAACAGAGTTTCTATCGGGGGCTACCCTGACCTGTCCCTGAGGGGCACCTGACTTTCCCTGAATCCCGCACCAGTCGGCCCGGGATCGTGTTTGGATTGGGTCATGAGACCAGCCCTGCTTCGCTCCAACGACGCGATGATCGCCGGTGTGTGCGCGGGACTTGCCGCCCACCTCGGCATCACGATCAACGTGGCACGGATCGCCATGGTGGGCCTGGCATTTGCCGGCGGGGCAGGGATCTTCCTCTATGGCTGGTTGTGGGTGCTGGTCCCCACCCAGGAGGAACAACTCCGGCGGGCCCCCACCCCAGTGGGCCCCCGCCTCACCTTCCCGACGTCCCAGGGGGCTGCCGGTGGGGCCACCAGCAGCTTCGTAGGGAGTTCCGCAAGCCCAATGGTGAGCCCGACGGCGGATCCCTCGGCTGGGTCGCGCGGCAGCACTCAATCCCTCATCGGTAAACGCGAAGTCCTGCTCGGCACTGCACTTTTGCTGGTGGCGGCAGTGGCGATTGCCCAGCAGCTTGGCGCCAACCTGCCGCTCGACACCCTGCTGCCGGTCGGTGTGGTGGTGGCCGGGGCAGTACTGGCCTGGACCCAACTGGACGAGACACGCCGTGCTGGCCTGATGAACCGTGCCGGGGCATCGCAGGCCGGAGGCCTGGCCCGACTGGTAGCCGGCCTGCTGTTGGTGACTGTTGGAGTGCTGATCATGGTTTCCGGGTCCATCTCCTGGGAGCTCACCTGGTCAACACTGATAGCCACGGGAGCGGTGCTGGCTGGGGTCTTTCTGGTGTTGGCCCCGTGGGGGCTGAAGTTCTGGCGGGATCTTGAAACCGAAAGATCGGGGCGGGCCAGAGAAACTGAACGGGCCGAAATCGCCGCCCACCTCCATGATTCGGTGCTGCAGACCCTCGCGCTGATCCAGAACCGGGCGGGCTCCGAACAGGATGTGGTCCGGCTGGCCCGAGCGCAGGAACGTGAGTTGCGAAACTGGCTGTACGCCGATGCCACCCAGCAGTCTGGAAACCTGGCGGAGCGGATCCGCGCCCTCGCTGCCGAGATCGAGGATAGCTACGGCACTCCCATCGACGTAGTGGTTGTGGGGGACGCTGAACTCTCCGCGCGGCAGGAGATTCTGGCGCAGGCAGCCCGCGAGGCGGTGCTCAACGCCGCGAAACACGCGGGGGGCAACATTTCCGTGTACCTGGAGGCCGGCCCGACCGGATCGACGATCTTCGTCAGGGATCGGGGCAGCGGGTTCGATCCGGAGACCATTCCGGAGGATCGGATGGGGATCCGCGTCTCCCTGTATAGCCGGATGGACCGACACGGAGGTGAGGTGTCCATCCGCAGTAACTCGGAAGGCACCGAGGTTAAACTGGTGATGCCAGAAAAGGAAGCAGACGGTGCGCAGTGAATGATCCCCAGCAGCCAATCACGGTGGTCGTGGTTGATGACCACGCCATCTTCCGATCCGGTCTTCGCGCCGACCTCGACAGCCGAATCACAGTTCTTGCAGAAGCCGCCGGAGTAGCTGAAGCCATTGCTGCCATCCACGAGCACCGGCCGCAGGTGGTGCTCCTGGATGTGCACCTGCCGGGCGGTTCCGGCGGCGGCGGTGCCGAGGTTATCGCGGGCTGTACTGGCCTGCTCGCGGGGACGCGGTTCCTGGCGCTGAGCGTGTCAGACGCGGCAGAGGACGTGGTGACTGTGATCCGTGCCGGTGCCAGGGGATATGTCACCAAGACCATATCCGGCCCCGAGATTTCCGACGCCGTGTTGAGGGTTGCCTCCGGGGACGCCGTGTTCTCGCCGCGGCTGGCCGGTTTTGTCCTTGACGCCTTCGGCACCGCGGCAGTCGCCTCGGTGGATAGCGAACTGGACCGGCTTTCGGCCCGCGAACTCGAGGTGATGCGCCTCATCGCCCGCGGTTACAGCTACAAAGAGGTCGCCAAGGAGCTGTTCATCTCCATCAAGACGGTCGAAACGCACGTATCGGCGGTGCTACGGAAGCTCCAGCTGTCCTCCCGGCATGAACTCACCCGGTGGGCCGCCGAACGGCGGCTCCTCTAGCGCCCGGGCGGCTGGCCGGGAGGACACTGTGCAAACTACTGCGCCGTCGTTAATTACTGCGCCGTGGCGAGGAACTCCTGCAGGCGACCGACGCCGGTGGCGAGGTCAGCATCACCCAAGGCATAGGACAGCCGAAGGTACCCACTGGGGCCGAACGCTTCACCCGGCACCACCGCCACCTCGACCTTGTCCAGAATCAGCGCGGCCAGCTCAGCTGAGGTCGCTGGCCGAATCCCTCCCAGTTCGCGACCCAGCAGAGACCGAACGTCAGCGTAGGCATAGAAGGCGCCTTTGGGGACCGGGCACTCGATGCCGTCGATCGCGTTCAGCCCCTCCACCATCGCAATCCGCCGTCGGTCAAACGCCACCTTCATCTCGTTAACTGCTGTCAACGGGCCGGACACTGCGGCCAAGGCCGCCATCTGGGGTACGTTCGAGACATTGGACGTGGCATGGGACTGCAGGTTGGTGGCGGCCTTCACCACGTCCTTCGGCCCGATCATCCAGCCCACCCGCCAGCCGGTCATGGCGTAGGTCTTTGCGACGCCGTTGAGGATCACCATTCGGTCGCCAATTGCAGGTGACGCAGTGGCAATGGAGGTGAACGGGACGCCGTCGTACGTGAGGTGCTCGTAGATTTCGTCGGTAACTACCCACAGGTCATGCCCCGCAGCCCAATCGCCGATTTCCTTCACCTGGTCCGGGCTGTAAACCGCTCCGGTGGGGTTGGATGGGGAAACAAACAGCAGAATTTTGGTGCGCGGGGTCAGCGCAGCCTCCAACTGGTCGACGGTCACCAGGTAGCCCTGCTCGGGTCCGGCAAACACCTCCACCGGAACGCCGCCAGCCAACCGGATAGCCTCGGGGTAGGTGGTCCAGAACGGTGTGGGAACCAGAACCTCGTCTCCGGGATCGAGCAAGGTGGCGAAGGATTCATAGACGGCCTGCTTGCCACCGTTGGTGACAAGCACCTGGGCCGGATCAACCGTGTAGCCCGAGTCCCTCAGCGTCTTCTCGGCGATGGCCTGCTTCAGTTCGGGAAGCCCCCCTGCAGGCGAGTACCTGTGGAAACGGGGCTGCCGTGCCGCGTCGATCGCCGCTTCCACAATGTAGTCGGGTGTAGGAAAATCGGGTTCGCCAGCACCAAACCCAATTACCGGACGGCCGGCGGCCTTAAGCGCCTTCGCCTTGGCATCGACGGCGAGTGTCGCCGATTCAGCGATGGCGGCAATTCGCTTCGAGATCCGCCGTCGTGGCTCGTTCGGGGCGTCCTGCGTCTGGGCGTCAGGGGTGGCAGTCATGGTGTTCCCTTAGAGTTGGTGGTGCAGTGGACTGTGACGTGATTCCAGCTTAGGCCGAAGACGCCGTCCGGCCACGTTACTGTCGCACAACTCAGCCTTTTTCGGGCACTTCTAGCGGTCCAGGCGGTTCGCCGGGTCTTCCGGTTCGACGCCGGGGCGGACATTGCGTAGACTTATTCCTCGGTGTTGAAATCGCCATGATGGTTCGTGCCTGCGTTAGCGTAGTCGGATCGGCGGAATCAATCCATAGGGTAGTGGCGCAATTGGTAGCGCAGCGGTCTCCAAAACCGCAGGTTGCAGGTTCGAGTCCTGTCTGCCCTGCGCATTCGACGTAGCAAGAGAGTCCTCACGGACTACAGAAACCGACACAAATGGAAGAGGTTGAAGGTGACCGAAACGGCTGCGGGCAGCCCCCAGGGTGGCCCTTCCGAGAAGAACACTCCCAAGCGGGGTTTCTTCGGCCGAATCATCCTCTTCGTGCGGCAGGTTGTCTCTGAGCTCAAGAAGGTAGTTGTACCGACCCGCAGGGAACTCGTGCGGTACACCATCACCGTGATGGTCTTCGTGATCATCATGATGCTGATTGTGACCGCCCTGGACTTCCTGTTCGGGACGGCTGCGGTATGGGTCTTCGGCGGCGCATAGCGAGACCCGCGCGGTAATGCAGTAAACAAGCTGAAGAATTTTAGAAAGCAGGCAGCTAGGTGTCCGAGCAAGAACTCGAACGGCAGATCACTTCTGTTGAGGATGATCTGGAGAACGAGGATCAGGTAGCTGATTCCGGAGTCGAAGCGACCCCGGCTGACAGCGATGCCTCGGCCGACGGCGAGACCGAGTCCCCAGTGGAACCTTTCGAAGGCGAAACTGAAGAATCCACCGAGACCGCAGAATCCACCGATGTCGAAACCGACGTCGATGATTCCGAGCCGGCCGCCGACGAGGATGCCGCTCCGGCGGAAGATCCGGTGGCACTTTTCAAGGCGCAGCTCCGCCGGCAGGAGGGTGACTGGTATGTCATCCACTCCTATGCGGGTTACGAGAACCGCGTGAAAGCGAACCTCGAGACTCGTATCCAGACCCTGGACATGGAAGAGCACATCTTCGAAATCCAGGTGCCGATGGAGGAAGTGGTGGAGATCAAGAACACCACCCGCAAAATCGTCAACCGGGTCCGTATTCCCGGTTACGTGCTCGTCCGCATGGACCTCACCGACGCATCGTGGGGTGCCGTCCGGCACACCCCGGGAGTCACCGGCTTTGTGGGTAACGCCCACAACCCGGTGCCACTGAGCCTCGGTGAAGTGTTCTCCATGCTCGAGCACACAGTGGTCCACACCGATCCTGAATCGGGCAAGCCAGCGAAGAACCAGCTCACCCCAGCGACGGTCAACTTCGAAGTAGGCGAGCCGGTCACGGTCAACGAGGGCCCATTCGAGACCCTGCAGGCGACAATTTCCGAGATCAAACCGGAGTCCCAGCAGCTGGTTGTTCTGGTATCGATCTTCGAGCGCGAAACCCCGGTGACGCTCTCGTTCAGCCAGGTCACCAAGCTGCAGTAATCAAGCTTCGTACCGCCCGGGCCGGCTTAGCCCAGGTGGTGCGGTAGGTCATCACGCCATGGTGACCAACAACCCATGGGACGCTCCTGTCCTGTGGACGTAATGTGAAAGAAGGACCCTTCATGGCCCCCAAGAAAAAGGTCACCGGCCTGATCAAGTTGCAGATCAATGCGGGCGCCGCTAACCCGGCACCACCCATTGGTCCAGCACTTGGCCAGCACGGCGTCAACATCATGGAATTCTGCAAGGCGTACAACGCTGCAACAGAATCCCAGCGCGGAAACGTCATCCCCGTTGAAATCACCGTGTATGAGGATCGCTCATTCACGTTCATCACCAAGACCCCTCCAGCTGCCGAGCTCATCAAGAAGGCTGCCGGAGTTGCCAAGGGTTCCGCAACGCCGCACACCGTCAAGGTTGCCAAGCTGAGCAAGGACCAGGTCAACGAGATCGCCACCATGAAAATGGAAGACCTCAACGCCAACGATGTCGAGGCAGCAGCCAAGATCATCGCCGGTACCGCCCGCTCAATGGGTATCACGGTAGAAGGCTAAAGCCTTTCACCCACCGCTCGGCGAAGCGATTCACCGTGCACCTCACAAAGAAAACGTAGACGCGAGAACCGCCAACTTGGCGGAATCGAGCGTCGGAGTGTGGCAGGGCCCGCGCGGTCCGCAGACCACAACTGCATAAGGAGAAAAAGCAGATGGCAAAGCGCAGCAAAGCATATAAGGCGGCCGAAGCCAAGATCGAGGCAGACAAGCAGTACGCCCCGCTCGAGGCAGTAGTTCTGGCCAAGGAAACCAACCCCTCAACCTTCGACGCCACCGTCGAGGTAGCGTTCCGGTTGGGTGTTGACCCTCGCAAGGCTGACCAGATGGTCCGCGGCACGGTCAACCTCCCGCACGGCACCGGCAAGACCAAGCGCGTCCTGGTCTTCGCGACGGGCGAAAAGGCAGAAGCGGCAATTGCTGCAGGCGCCGACTTCGTTGGTTCCGACGACATGATCGAGAAGGTTGCAGCCGGCTGGGTCGATTTCGACGCCGCCGTCGCCACCCCTGACCTCATGGGAAAGGTTGGCCGTCTGGGTAAGGTGCTGGGTCCCCGTAACCTGATGCCAAACCCGAAGACCGGCACCGTAACCGCCGACGTCACGAAGGCTGTTACAGACATCAAGGGTGGCAAGATCGACTTCCGCGTCGACAAGCACTCCAACCTGCACTTCATCATCGGCAAAGTGTCGTTCGATGTGCAGAAGCTCGCCGAGAACTACGCGGTCGCTCTGGAAGAGGTGCTTCGTTTGAAGCCTTCAGCTTCCAAGGGTCGCTACATCCAGAAGGCCACGGTATCCACTACCTTCGGTCCAGGCATCACCGTTGACCCAAGCGTCACCAAGGTTCTGGCCGACGCCTAGGCAGTTCGAACGCCGTCGGGCACAGTTTCTGAGCTAGACAGCCGAAGGGACGCAGCATAACGCTGCGTCCCTTCGTCGTTTAACCGTCGATTTCAGTCGGTTTGGAATTAGTGATTGGCAGTTCTCAATCACTCGGTTAGACTTCCGATATGAAAACCACTGCCACCACCATTGAAGTCCTTACCCGACCGGCGTCGCTCGACCATGCCGGCGGAGCCGACTTCGTCGCGGCAGCTGAGTTAAGCAACCTGGTTGAGCGGGTCCTCTGGGGCAACGACGACCACTACTACAGTCCACAGGCGCGGTACGAGTCCTCACAGCCGAACGACTACGAGGAACGTGTGATGTTCGTGGCGCGCGACGGCGTCGTCGTCGTCGGGAAAGCCGTCATCGACATTCCCCTCATCGATAACCTTGGCACGTGCTACGTCTTCGTCGCAGTCCATCCTGACTACCGCAGACAGGGCATCGGCGCGCGGCTCTACCGTGCCCTGGAAGATCACGCGCGGGAGATCGGCAGAACGATCATCATGGCCTGGACCGACGAGCCCGCCGGATTCGATGCCAGTCCAGTCAACGTGCTGGTCCCGGCGACGGGTGCGGGAGCCTTCCCGCGGCACTGTGCGACGACGGCGCTTGCCCTCCGTAACGGGTTCCAGCTGGCGCAGATCGATCGGTGTAGCGTCTTGCTCCTGGACAGGTCACTTCCGCGGGCCGACGCGCTGGCCCGGACCGCCCAGAAGACAGCAGGTCAGGATTACGAGCTGGTGCAGTGGCGGGACCGCTGCCCCGAAGACCTCGTGGAGCAATACGCCCTGCTGCGCCAGACGATGAGCACGGACGTGCCGATGGGGGATCTGGACTGGGAAGAGGAAGTCTGGGATGCCGCACGGATCAGGGAGGGCGAAGACCGCCTGCTTCGCTCCGGTGGCCATTCGCTGGTCCGGGCGGTCCGGCATTGTCCTACCGGACTGCTCGCAGGCCACACCATCCTGGAGTACCAGCCGGAGAAGCCGGAAGTGGTGTCCCAGGACGACACCCTGGTGTTGCGTAACCATCGAGGGCATCGACTCGGTATGTGGTTGAAGGCAGCGAATTTGCTGTCCGCACCCTCCGTCTGGCCCGAGGCGCAGCGGGTCTACACCTGGAACGCCGAGGAAAATGCGCACATGCTCGCGGTGAACGTGGAACTGGGTTTCGTGCCCGCGGGGTACACCGCCGCCTGGCAAAAGAAGGGTTGACGCTAAGGACAAAAGTGGCTGCCCCGCGTCCGGCGGCGCAGGAAAGTGGCTGGCCTGCGGAAAAGTGGTGGCCCGACCGTTGTCCTGCGGGTGGGCCACTTTTCCGTGAGAGGGCTGGCCATCCCGCGTCCCAGACCGGGGCGGAAACTCCGCGAGGGGCCAGGATTTGGTTACCCTCTGACCGGTGACGTACCCTTGAAGAACCAAAGACCGTCGGTCGATGCGTACCCCACCCTTTATCCACAGGTTTCCTGTGGTTTGCGGGCCGGGGCATGTGTCTGAAGGTTCCCGTCAAGGGCGGCCAGCGCAGGTGAACGAAGCTCCTCAGTACACACGGTAAAGCCGATGTACCGAAGCCCCGTGCATCTGCGCGGGGCGTTTTTTATTGGGGCAGTAAAAGCCGGCATCAATTCCCCGGAAGGAGGGTTATGGCAACCGCAATCAAGGTAAGCGCAGTTGAGGAAATCGTCACTGATTTCAAAGACTCAAATGCTGCAGTCCTAACCGAATACCGCGGGCTCACCGTTGCACAGCTCAAGGAACTGCGCCGTTCACTCGGCCAGGACACCAAGTACGCTGTCGTCAAAAACACCCTGACGGGCATTGCAGCCAAGGAAGCCGGCATCGACGCGTTCGATAGCCAGCTCGCCGGACCCACTGCAATCGCCTTCATCAAGGGTGACGCTATTGCAGCGGCAAAGAGCCTGACGGATTTCGCGAAGTCCAACCCACAGCTCATCATCAAGACTGGTGTTTTCGAGGGCCGAGCCCTTGACGCCGCCGGTGTAAAGGCTCTCGCTGCTCTCGAGTCGCGTGAACTTCAGCTGGCCCGCGTTGCCGGAGTGCTGCAAGCACCCATGGCAGCACTCGCCCGCACCATTGATGCATTGCGCATCAAGCAAGAGGAGGAAAGTGGAGCGCCTGCAGCAGCAGAGACGCCAGCCGCCGACGCTCCTGCTGCAGAGGAAGCAGCTGCACCAGCAGCAGCCGAGTCAGAGGCCGCTCCCGAAGCTGCCGCAGCGCCTGAAGAGAAGTAATTTTCTTCATCCACCAAACTCCGGTACCGAGCGTCGAACCCGATGCCAGGCACCACTATAGGAAGGAAGGCTCTCGCCATGGCGAAGCTCACCAACGAAGAGCTCATTGAAGCTTTCAAGGAACTGACCATTATCGAACTCTCCGAGTTCGTTACGCTGTTCGAAGAGACCTTCGACGTCACCGCAGCTGCAGTTGCAGTTGCAGGCCCCGCCGGTGGCGGCGCAGGCGAAGCTGCTGAAGAGGAGAAGGATTCCTTCGACGTTATCCTCGAAGCAGCAGGCGACAAGAAGATCGCAGTGATCAAGGAAGTACGCGCACTGACTTCCCTGGGTCTGAAGGAAGCCAAGGACGTTGTCGACAGCGCCCCGAAGGCTGTGCTGGAAGGCGCAACCAAGGAAGCTGCCGAGAAGGCCAAGGAATCCCTCGAGGCCGCTGGCGCGACGGTAACCCTGAAGTAGTCTTTTCTGGTTTACGAAAAAACCCCTGACTCATGGAGTCAGGGGTTTTTTCATGTCACGGCTCAGTCGCGGTAGAGGAGCAGGGCTTCTCCCTGCCCGCCGCCGCCGCACAATGAAACGGCCGCCTTGCCGGTACCCCGACGGGCGAGCTCGTGCGCAGCATGCAGGGCCAGGCGGGCGCCCGAGGCACCGATGGGGTGCCCCAACGCAATGGCCCCACCGTGGATGTTGGTCTTCTCCAGCGGGTAGTCCAGATCCTTGAGCGACTGGCACGCCACCGAGCCAAAAGCCTCGTTGATTTCCACGAAGTCCAGCTCCGACGTTTGCCAGCCGGCGCGCCCCAAAGCCTGCTCAATCGCCCGCGATGGCTGCGAGTGCAACGAGTTGTCGGGTCCGGCCACCTGGCCAGGCTGCCCCACCACCGCGAGGACGGTGAGCGAATTTTCCTCGGCGTAAGCCCGCGTTGTCAGGACAAGTGCTGCTGCACCGTCTGACAGTGGTGACGAATTACCTGCTGTGATGGTGCCAGCTTGATCAAACGCTGGCCGCAGCCCTGCGAGGGACTCGACTGTCGTCGTCGGGCGAATCCCCTCATCCCGGCTCAGGACCACCGGGTCGCCCTTTCGCTGGGGGACCGAAACCGGCACAATTTCGACGTCGAACACACCGGATTCCATTGCTGCCGCAGCGCGCTGATGTGAAGCGGCGGCGACGGCGTCCTGCTCGTCCCGATTGATGCCCAGGCCGGTGTTGCCGCGCTCGGTAGAGGCGCCCATCGACTCGTTGTCGAACGCGTCGGTCAGGCCGTCGTTGGCCACCGAGTCGATTGCCTGAATGTTGCCGTAGGTCCAGCCCTGGCGGGATCCCGGCAGCAGGTGGGGCCCACGGGTCATGGATTCCTGGCCCCCGGCAACCACCACTGTCGCCTCGCCGCTGCGGATCAGTCGGGCTGCGTCGATGACAGCCGTCAGGCCGGAGAGACAGACCTTGTTGATGGTGACCGTTGGGACATCCCAGCCGATCCCTGCTTTTAATGCGGTCTGTCGTGCAGGATTCTGGCCGCAGCCCGCCTGGATGACGTGGCCCATGATGACGGCCCCCACTGTGCCGGCGTCGACCCCAGCCTTGTCCAGTGCACCGGCAACCGCCAGGGCTCCCAGATCAACAGCGGTAAAGGAGGACAGCTGGCCGTTCAGGCGGCCCTGAGGGGTCCGGGCACCTCCGACAATAACGACGTCGGCGGGTGACTTTTCTGCAGTGTTCATCGAGGGGAACGCTCACTTTCGTCTTTGAAGCAGTTGCAGACAAGGCTACTCCCTCCTCCCCAGCTCAGCTAGTGAGCATTAACTGAAATGGAGTGCCGGTGTCGTGACAACGAGGAAGCGAGGACCACCCCGGCCGCCAGGGAGCCGGCACCGCCGGCAGCCATGTCGGCCAGCGTGTCTTCATAGCCCACATTGATCTCCTTGGTGATGTACTCGTTTCCAGCCCACTCAGCAAACTCCCACACCACACTGAGGCCCAGACCGAGCGTGAGGGTGATGATCGCGACTCCCGTTCCGGCCCGTCGGGTCGGCTCGGGCCGAGGCACGTACCGCATCCGCAACAGCAGCAGGTAGGCGATGGGCGCGATTGCCGCTGTGGCGAGCGTGTGGATGACAAGATCCCACCAGGAGATCAGCTCGTACAGATCCACTACGGCGCTCCACGCGGCCACCAGCAGAGCGAGACCGTAGACGGTATCGATCCTCGGATCAACCCGGACCATCCTCGACACGAGGACTCCACCGAGCACTAAGAAAAGTACTGCAAACTCGACCGGCCCCCACCAGAGCAGCACGACAATGACGCTGAGCAGAGCGGCCCCGCGGACCGCGTCAGCCATCACCGCCCAGGGGGTTGCCGGAGGTCGAAGTAAATCGTCGATCATGTAAAACACCCTAGTATCAAAGGCATGCTCCCTACGCTCTCAGTGGTCATTCCCTGCCGGAACGACGGCGAGCTCCTCTCGGTTTGCCTTGACGCCCTCGCCGCCCAGACCTATCAGCCGCTGGAGGTGATCGTTGTCGACAACGGCTCCACCGACCTCACGGCCGCGATCGCTGAGGCCCACGGTGCGCTGGTGGTCACCGAGCCCCGGGTGGGCATTGGCGCGGCTGCCGCTGCCGGCTACAACCAGGCCCAGGGCGCTGTCATCGTGCGGTGCGACGCCGATTCAGTGCCCTCCGACGACTGGCTGGAGAAGATTGCCGCCCGCTTCGCCGCCGACGTCGGGCTCGCGGCGCTGACCGGGCCTGGCCAGTTCTACGGTGTATCCCGGCTGCGGGCCGTCACAGCAGATTTGCTGTACATGCGGGCCTATTTCCTCTCCATGGGCGCGGCCATGGCGCGCTGGCCGCTGTTCGGTTCCAACATGGCGATACGCACCGAGGTGTGGGAGGCGGTGCAGTCCCGGGTGCACTCAACCGATCCCGAGGTGCACGACGACGTCGACCTCGCGTTTGCGCTGGATCCCGGCCACCGGACGGCGTGTGACTTTTCCCTGCGGGTCGGGATCTCACCTCGTGCGCTGGTGGGGGGAGCCGACCTGCGACGTCGTGTCACCCGTGCCTTTCACACCATTGCATTGCACTGGAGCATCGCACCACCGTGGGAGCGCTGGGCCAATCACCTAAGGCCGGCTACCCGGCGGCGGTATCACTCAGCGGGGTAGAGCCGCGGAAGCTGGAGCGTCAGCCAGGGGCTGAAGGCCCAGGGGGTGAGACGGACCGCTTCCACGAGCTGGCGGGGTTCAACCCACTCCCACTGGCAGACCTCCGATGCCCGCGGGGAAAGCTGCCCGCTGCAACGGGCGGTGTAGACGGGGCAAATCTCGTTCTCCACCACTCCCGAAAAGTCCACTGCCCGGTACCTGAAGTCCGGCAGGGCGGGGGTCAGGTCAGTGACGGTGATTCCCAGCTCATAGTCGGCACGCCGCGCAATCGCATCCACCGTGGACTCTCCCGGACCGGGATGCCCGCAGAACGAATTGGTCCAGACCCCCGGCCATGTGCGTTTGGTGAGCGCCCGGCGGGTGACGAGAATCCGGCCGTCGGCGTCGAAGACATGGGTGGAAAAGGCGAGGTGCAGCGGAGTTGACGCGTGGTGCACCTCGGACTTCTCCTGCGTCCCGGTGGGGGTGCCGTCGTCGTCCACCAGGACGACAAGTTCCGCACTGGAGCGGGGACTGCCTTCTGCTACAAACACTGTCTGACCGCTCTCTGACCTGAGTCGTTTAGCATAAAAATGTGGGGTCAGTGTTTACTTTACCTATGGACATGGAAACCTTGCTGGTTGACTCCCGCGGCTTGGAGCAGGTGGAAAGTGTCCTCGCCAAGAGCTTCGCCCGCTCGAAGGCCCGTGCCGCGACCCTTGGACCCACCTATCACCACCTGTGGGAAACCCTCGAGAACTGCGCAGCCGGTGGCAAACGATTCCGGCCGCGCATGGTCATGACAGCCTACGATTGCCTGGCGGGAACCGACCGTGCCACCGCGGCCATGGTGGCGGCGTCCTTCGAAATGCTCCACACAGCCCTGATCGTTCACGACGACGTCATCGACCGCGACTTCGTCAGGCGGGGAATCCCCAACGTTTCGGGCACATACCGTCAGCTCGCGGAAAACGCCGGTCTCGCGCCCGACGACGCAGCGCACCGTGGGCTCTCCATGGGGGTCATTGCCGGGGACCTGGCCCTCTCCAGCGCGCACCGCCTCCTTGACGGCGTCCGCACCGACCCCGCCACCCGGGAACGGCTCGGCTGGCTCCTGGACGACGCAGTGTTCGCCTCAGCAGCAGGGGAGCTACTCGACGTCGACGCCTCAACCTCTAACACGACGTCGTCTGAGGACACCCTTCAGATGGCGCGCCTGAAGACGGCGGTCTATTCCTTCGAGAGCCCGCTCAAAGCCGGCGCTGTCCTGGCTGGCGCTGATGAAACCATCATCGATTCGCTCGGTGACTTCGGCAGGGATGTGGGGATCGCCTACCAGGTTGCCGACGATATTCTCGGGGTCTTCGGTGACGAGAAAACCACCGGCAAGACCACCTGGGGAGACCTGCGGGAGGGCAAACGGACAGCACTGATCTCCTACGTTGCCCAGCGGGCCGAGTGGGAAGAGGTTTCCTCACTGATCGGATCGTCCGAGCTTTCAGCTGCCGGGGCCGAAAAGATCCGCGGCGTTCTGCGGACCTGCGGGGCCCTGGATCATGCGGTGGCTCTGGCTACCGAATATGCGCAGCGGGCGCAAGTCCATCTGGAGGCCGGCCATATCCCTGCCGAACTGCGCCAGGGTCTGAGCCCCGTGGCCACTGCCGTCCTGGCGAGGGTGCGGTAGCTTCTCATGCAGCCACGCGATGCTCTTGCCTTCTACACCGATGTGACTCACCGAACCTCGGCGGTGGTGATCAGGTCCTACTCCACCTCGTTTGGGCTGGCATCACGGCTCCTCGGCGGCGATGTCCGCCAGCACGTTGAGACTGTCTATGCCCTGGTCCGGGTCGCCGATGAAGTGGTGGACGGCGCTGCAGCCGCCGCCGGGCTCAGCCTTGATCAGACGCGCGCGGTGCTTGACGACCTGGAGCAGGAAACCGAACGGGCCATGGCCGTGGGATACAGCGCCAACCCGGTTGTGCACGCCTTTGCCAACACCGCCAGGGAAACCGGAATCGCCGCGGACCTGACCAGGCCCTTCTTCGCCTCGATGCGCGCTGACCTGGAGCGGACCGAGCACACCGCCGAATCGTTCGACGAGTACGTCTACGGGTCGGCCGAAGTGGTGGGGCTCATGTGCCTGAAGTGTTTCCTCTACCAGGAAGCCAGCCCGCGCAGCGCTGACCAGGAACGCAAGCTGGTCGACGGAGCCCGCCGGCTGGGAGCTGCCTTCCAGAAGATCAATTTCCTGCGCGACCTCGCCGACGACTTCGAGGCCCTGGGGCGCAGCTACTTCCCGGGGATCAGGCCCGGCAATTTTGGCGAAGCTGACAAACACCGGCTGCTCGATGACATTGCCGCGGATCTCGCCGTCTCGGCCGACGCCCTCCGCGACCTGCCGGGTTCCAGCCGCCGCGCCGTCGCCCTGGCCCAGGGACTTTTCACCGAACTGTCCCTGCGGCTGCGCAGGACTCCCGCCGAGGAGCTCCTCACCTCACGGGTCCGGGTTCCCAATCCCGTGAAACTCCGGATCGCCGCCCAGGCACTGGCGGGCCGTGTCCCGCAGCCTGATGAAACACCCTGATGACCACCGGAAGGCTGCCATGAACGCGCACGCACCCCTGAACGGCCCACGCCGGAACGTAGTAGTCATTGGCGGCGGGATCGCCGGCCTCGCGTCGGCCGCGCTGCTCGCTGAGGAGGGGCACGCCGTCACCGTGCTCGAAAAGCAGGCGGCTACCGGGGGCCGCGCCGGGCTATGGGAGAGCGACGGGTTCAGGTTCGACACCGGGCCGTCCTGGTACCTCATGCCCGAGGTGATCGACCATTTCTTCAGGCTCCTCGGCACCAGCGCGGCCGACCACCTGGAACTGGTCAAACTGGATCCGGGGTACCGGGTGTATTCCGAGGGGCACACCGAGCCCATCAACGTTCCCGCTGAGCGGGCCGACGTCGTCAAGCTGTTCAACGACGTCGAACCCGGGGCGGGGGAGGCCCTGGAGAAGTACCTGGATTCGGCCGGCGAAACGTACACCATGGCCACCCGCCGGTTCCTCTACACCACCTTCCAGTCCTTCCTGCCCCTGCTCCGCCCCGATGTGCTCAGCCGTGTCCCGAAGCTGGTGCGCCTGCTCCTGCAACCGCTGTCCAAGCTCGCTGCCGCAACGGTGACCGATAACCGGTTGCGACAGATCCTCGGCTACCCGGCGGTCTTCCTGGGCACCTCCCCGTTCGAAGCCCCCAGCATGTACCACCTGATGAGCCACCTGGATCTCGACGACGGCGTCCTGTACCCGATGGGCGGGTTCACCCGGCTGACCGAGGCCATCGACTCCCAGGCCCGATCGAGGAACGTCGAGGTCATCACCGGCGCCCGGGTGGAACAGATCCTCACCCTGCCCGGCGATGGCCGGTCCCAAAAGGCCCGGGTGACCGGCGTCCGCTGGGTGTCGGCCGACGGCACCGAGCACACCACCGCCGCAGACACGGTGGTCGCCGCCAACGATCTGCACCACGCCGAGACGCAGCTTCTGCAGCCCGCCGACCAGACCTACCCGGAGAAGTACTGGTCCGGGCGGACCGCAGGCCCCAGTGCCCTGCTCCTGTACCTGGGCGTCAAGGGGCAGTTGCCCGAACTGGAACACCACACACTTCTGTTCACCGCGGACTGGGAAGACAACTTCGCCCGGATCTTCGGCAAGACCACCTCAGTGCCGACCCCGGCGTCGCTGTACGTGTGCCGGCCCAGCGCCACCGACCCCGGGGTGGCCCCCCAGGGTCACGAAAACGTGTTTGTCCTGGTCCCGCTGCCGGCTGATCCAGGGCTGGGCGCCGGCGGGATCGGCGGTGCGGGGGACCGGCGCATCGAAGGCCTCGCCGACACGGTGATCGACCAGATCAGCAAGTGGGCGGACATCCCCGACCTCGCCGACCGGATTGTGGTGCGGCGGACCTACGGGCCGCAGGATTTCGTGGGGGACTTCAACGCCTGGCAAGGCACTTCGCTGGGCCCGGCGCACGTGCTGAAGCAGAGCGCGTTCTTCAGGGGCCGCAACAAGAGCCGCAAGGTGGAAGGGCTCTACTATGCGGGCAGCTCAACCATCCCCGGCATCGGCATCCCGATGTGTTTGATCAGCGCCGAACTGCTGATCAAACGGCTGCGCTCCGACACCAGCACCGGTCCGCTGGCCGAGCCGCTGGTCGCCCCAGGTGCTGCTCCATTGGTCGCCGAAAGCAAGGGCAGACAATGATCAGTGCCCTGTACCTGGTCTCCCTGCTCGGCGGACTGGCGTGTGCAGCCCTGATGGATTACCGGTACGGATTGTTCTTCTGGGCAGCGCCCCGCCGGGCAGGACTGGTCCTGGCCGTGGGAGTGGGGTTCTTCCTGGCCTGGGACCTGGGCGGAATAGGGCTGGACATCTTCTATAAAGGTGACTCCGAGTTCATGATCGGCGCCATGCTGGCACCCGAACTTCCCCTGGAGGAGTTGTTCTTCCTGACCTTCCTCTGCTGGATGGCGATGAACATCTACCTGCTGATGAAACGGACCATCGAGACACGAACGCGGGTGGCGCAGTGACGTACTGGACCCTCAACGCGATCTTCCTGATCCCCGTCGCCATCGTCGCCGTCGCAGCGGTGGTGAGCTCCCGTCGTCGTACCGGGGCGTCAGCGACCGGCTCGACGGCAGCTCCCGACACTGCGGCTACGCTTTCCTGGCGTGCGATAGGGCTGTCGGCAATCATCCTGCTGGCGCTCACAGCGGTTTTCGACAACCTGATGATCCGGCTGGGATTTTTTGGCTACAACCCTGAATGGATCTCCGGCGTGTTTGTGGGAGTTGCGCCCCTCGAAGACTTCGCCTACCCGTTGGCGGCCGTAGTGCTGCTGCCGGCACTGTGGACCCTCTTCACTCCGTCCTCCTCCACCCGCTCGCCTGAGCAGGCCCGCCCATGAGTGCGCAGGCCGGGACCGGCCACACGGGGGTGGCGCGGATGCTGTTGCTGTCCTCGCGCCCGGTTTCCTGGGTCAACACGGCGTTCCCCTTCGCCGCCGCCTACTTCCTCACCACCGGAACCATCGACGCGGCTTTCGTCATCGGGACGCTGTACTTCCTGATTCCCTACAACCTCGCGATGTACGGCATCAATGACGTCTTCGACTACGAGTCGGACCTCCGCAACCCACGCAAGGGCGGCGTCGAGGGGGCAGTCCTCGACCGCCGGTTCCACCGCATCACCCTGTGGGCTGCAGTACTCACCAACGCTCCGTTCCTGGGCGTGCTGCTGGTGCTGGGGCATCCGCTCTCGGCACTGGTACTCGCAGTGAGTGTGTTCGCCGTCGTCGCCTACAGCGCGCCGGGTCTGAGGTTCAAGGAACGGCCGTTCATCGACTCGGTCACGTCGAGCACCCACTTTGTCAGCCCCGCAGTGTTTGGGCTGGTCCTGGCCGGCGCCACCTTCGACGCCGGGCTTTGGGCGGTGCTCGGGGCGTTCTTCCTGTGGGGCATCGCCAGCCAGGCGTTCGGCGCCGTCCAGGACATCCAGGCCGACCGCGAAGGCGGCATTGCCTCGATCGCCACGGTCCTGGGCGCGCGTGCGGTGGTGCGGTTCGCCGTCGGCGCCTATCTGGTGAGCGGCTTGCTGATGCTGCTGGCGCCGTGGCCAGCGACGCTGGGTGGGCTGCTGGCCCTGCCCTACATCCTCAGTATCCTGCCGTACGCCAACCTCAGCGATGAGCACTGCGAAACTGCCAACCGGGGATGGCGGCGCTTCATCAGGCTGAACTTCCTCACCGGATTCCTGGTGACCATGCTCCTGATCTGGGTGACCCAGGCAGGCTGACCCGGATTACGTATACCACACCCGGGCTGGACAGGACGGGAGCTCTGCAGTACAGTAGATATTTGCGTCTTTCCTCTTAACCTCGGCCTTCATATAGCGGTGGGCTTTGTCTTGCGTTAGTCATTTAACGGCAGATTTACTGTCCGGTCATTGACCGCAGGCTCCTGGTTCGCACACACAATCCTCGCGTTGATACGCGATGGCAGTGCAAAGAGGGCGGATATAGCTGAACAAGCCGAAGGTCTGTGGAAGGATCCCTCTTGGTCGCCTCGAGCACCTCTAATAATGCAACCGCTACCAGCCAGGTCGACGCCGAAGGCGTCTCCACCCGGCTTTCATTCGCAAAGATTCACGAACCGCTGGACGTTCCTAACCTCCTCGCGCTCCAAACTGACAGTTTCGACTGGCTGGTTGGAAACGATCGCTGGAAGGCGCGCGTGCAGGAAGCCCTGGAGCTGAAGCTGCAGGGTGTGGCCTCCACATCCGGTCTCGCTGACATCTTTGAAGAGATCTCCCCGATCGAGGATTTCCAGGGCACCATGTCCCTGAGCTTCTCGGAGCCGGAGTTCGCCGATCCGAAATACACCATGGCTGAGTGCAAGGACCGCGACGCTACGTACGCGGCCCCTCTGTATGTCAAGGCCGAGTTCATGAACAACAACACTGGCGAAATCAAGCAGCAGACAGTGTTCATGGGCGACTTCCCGTTGATGACGGAGAAGGGCACGTTTGTGATTAACGGCACCGAGCGTGTCGTCGTTTCACAGCTGGTCCGTTCACCGGGTGCCTACTTCGAGCGCACCGCCGATAAGACCAGTGACAAGGACATCTTCAGTGCGAAGATCATCCCGTCACGTGGTGCCTGGTTTGAACTCGAAATTGACAAGCGCGACCAGGTCGGCGTCCGCCTTGACCGCAAGCGCAAGCAGTCAGTCACAGTGCTCCTGAAGGCACTGGGCTGGACCGAGGGCCAGATCCTCGAAACCTTCGGCGAGTACGACTCCATCCGCGCCACCATGGAGAAAGACACCACCGAAACCCAGGAAGACGCGTTGCTGGATATCTACCGGAAGCTTCGCCCGGGAGAGCCCCCCACAGTCGAGGCTGCCAAGACGCTGCTCGACAACCTGTACTTCAACCCCAAGCGCTACGACCTGGCCAAGGTTGGTCGTTACAAGATCAACCGCAAGCTGGGTATCGACAAGAGCCTTGACGACAAGGACGCTTCGGTCCTGAACATTGACGACATTGTCGCGATGATCAAGTTCCTGGTGGCCCTGCACGCCAATGAGAAGACTCTGACCGGTAAGCGCGACGGCGGCGACGTCGAACTGCGCGTTGAGGTCGATGACATCGACCACTTCGGTAACCGACGCATCCGTGCGGTCGGCGAGCTCATCGAGAACCAGGTCCGCACCGGCCTGTCCCGGATGGAGCGCGTTGTCCGCGAGCGGATGACCACGCAGGACGTTGAGGCCATCACACCTCAGACCCTGATCAACATCCGTCCAGTAGTTGCGGCGATCAAGGAGTTCTTCGGAACGTCCCAGCTGTCGCAGTTCATGGATCAGAACAACCCTCTGGCCGGCCTGACGCACAAGCGTCGCCTGTCAGCGCTGGGCCCGGGCGGTTTGTCCCGTGACCGCGCAGGCATGGAAGTTCGTGACGTTCACCCGTCCCACTACGGTCGTATGTGCCCCATCGAAACCCCTGAAGGACCGAACATTGGTCTGATCGGTTCGCTGGCATCCTACGGACGCATCAACACGTTCGGCTTCATCGAAACCCCGTACCGCAAGGTAGTCGGCGGAATCGTCACCGAGCAGATTGACTACCTCACCGCCGACGACGAGGTGGAGCGCCTGATTGCACAGGCGAACGCGCCTCTCGACGGCAAGGGTAACTTCATCGAGCCTACGGTTCTGGTGCGTACCCGAGGCGGTTCGGGCGAGCCCGTTCTGGTCGAGGCCATTGAGGTCGAGTACATGGACGTCTCCCCGCGCCAGATGGTGTCGGTGGCTACGGCCATGATCCCGTTCCTGGAACACGATGACGCGAACCGTGCCCTGATGGGTGCAAACATGCAGCGTCAGGCTGTTCCCCTGCTCCGTTCCGAGCGTCCCCTCGTGGGAACCGGCATGGAGAAGAACGCAGCAGTCGACGCCGGTGACGCTGTCACCGCCACGAAGGCGGGCGTTGTCAAGGAGGTCTCAGCCGATCTGGTGAGCATCCTCAACGACGACGGCACCGAGACCAACTACCCGATCATGAAGTTCGCACGCTCCAACCAGGGCAACGCGTACAACCAGCGCGTGCTGGTCTCCGAGGGTGACCGGGTCGAGTACAACACGATGATCGCCGACGGTCCGTCCACAGACCAGGGTGAGCTCGCACTGGGCAAGAACATGCTCGTTGCGTTCATGTCCTGGGAAGGTCACAACTTCGAGGACGCGATCATCCTCTCCCAGCGCATCGTCTCCGACGACGTGCTGACCTCGATTCACATCGAGGAGCACGAGGTTGACGCCCGCGACACCAAGCTTGGTGCCGAGGAAATCACCCGCGACATCCCGAACGTCTCCGAAGAGGTCCTTGGGGCCCTGGACGAGCGTGGCATCATCCACATCGGTGCCGAGGTTGAAGCTGGCGACATCCTGGTTGGCCGTGTCACTCCCAAGGGTGAAACTGAGCTGACCCCTGAGGAGCGTCTGCTGCGGGCCATCTTCGGCGAGAAGAGCCGCGAGGTTCGCGACACGTCACTGAAGGTTCCCCACGGCGAGTCCGGAACAGTTATCGGTGTGCGCATCTTCGATCGCGACAACGACGACGAGCTGCCCCCCGGCGTGAACCAGCTGGTCCGCGTCTACGTGGCCCAGAAGCGTAAGATCACCGACGGCGACAAGCTGGCTGGCCGCCACGGTAACAAGGGCGTCATCTCCAAGATCCTGCCGATCGAGGACATGCCGTTCATGGAAGACGGAACCCCCGTCGATATCGTGCTGAACCCGCTGGGTGTCCCAGGTCGAATGAACGTCGGCCAGGTCCTGGAAATCCACCTCGGTTGGGTGGCCAAGCAGGGCTGGAAGATCGATGGCGAGCCGGAATGGTTGAAGAACCTCCCGAACCTGCCCCGCGAAAGCGGTTCGACCACTGTTGCAACCCCCGTCTTCGACGGCGCAACAGAGGACGAAATCGTTGGTCTGATGAACTCCACCCGGGAAACCCGCGACGGAAACCGCCTCATCGGCGGATCCGGCAAGGCGTTGCTCTTTGACGGTCGCTCCGGCGAGCCGTTCCCGGACCCCATTTCGGTCGGCTACATGTACATCCTGAAGCTGCACCACCTGGTGGACGACAAGATCCACGCACGTTCCACCGGACCGTACTCCATGATCACGCAGCAGCCGCTGGGTGGTAAGGCACAGTTCGGCGGACAGCGCTTCGGTGAAATGGAAGTCTGGGCCCTCGAGGCCTACGGCGCCGCCTACACGCTGCAGGAACTTCTGACGATCAAGTCGGATGATATCCACGGCCGCGTGAAGGTCTACGAAGCGATCGTGAAGGGTGAGAACATCCCAGAGCCGGGTGTCCCCGAGTCCTTCAAGGTGCTGATCAAGGAAATGCAGTCGTTGTGCCTGAACGTGGAAGTACTTTCCACTGACGGAACCACGATAGAGATGCGTGACTCGGATGAAGAAGTCTTCCGGGCCGCGGAGGAACTGGGCATCGACCTGTCACGGGCCGAGCCAAGTTCTGTCGAGGAAGTTTAGTTCACCCGAACCGGTGTTCGAAAAGCGGCCAACGAAATTTCGTCGGCCGCGGACGGCCTAGAAATATTAAAGGCCGCTCCCTCGAACACCGGTCCGGATGGCGCCGGCGGTCGCCAGGTCTGCGAGGACCAGTGACCCCGTGAACGCCTCCTCCCCGCCCCTTATGAAGACTTCAAGAATTTAGAGAACAAAGAGAGAACAGGGACCATATGTCCAGCGAATCCTCCTTCGGCCTCATGCGAATCGGCCTTGCCACTGCGGACGAAATCCGTGGTTGGTCTTTTGGCGAGGTCAAGAAGCCGGAAACCATCAATTACCGTACCCTCAAGCCTGAGAAAGACGGCCTCTTCTGCGAGAAGATCTTTGGACCTTCCCGCGACTGGGAATGCTACTGCGGCAAGTACAAGCGTGTCCGCTTCAAGGGCATCATTTGTGAGCGTTGTGGCGTCGAAGTAACCCGCGCCAAGGTACGCCGTGAGCGCATGGGACACATCGAGCTTGCAGCTCCCGTCACCCACATCTGGTACTTCAAGGGCGTTCCCTCGCGCTTGGGCTACCTGCTGGACCTTGCACCGAAGGACCTCGAGAAGGTCATCTACTTCGCTGCCTACATGATCACCTCAGTCGACGAGGAAAACCGTCACGCTGAACTGCCGAACCTCCAGGCCGAGCACGACCTTGAGAAGAAGCAAATGATCGACCAGCGCGACTCCGACATCGCCACCATTGCCAAGGACCTTGAGGATGAGGTTGCCCGGCTTGAGGGTGAAGGCGCCAAGGCTGCCGAGAAGAAGAAGGCTCGCGACTCGGCTGACCGCCAGATGGCCAACGTGCGTAAGCGCGCTGACATCGAGATCGAACGCTTCGAGCAGGTCTGGGACCGGTTCAAGAGCCTCAAGGTCGCAGACCTTGAAGGCGACGAGGGCCTCTACCGCGAGCTGCGCGACCGTTACGGACTGTACTTCGAGGGCTCGATGGGCGCCGAAGCAATCAAGAAGCGTCTTGAGAACTTCGACATGCCCGCCGAGGCCGAAATGCTCCGCGACATCATTCAGAACGGTAAGGGCCAGCGTAAGACGCGGGCTCTGAAGCGACTGAAGGTCGTCAACGCGTTCCTCACCACCACCAACAGCCCACTCGGCATGGTGCTCGATGCAGTCCCAGTGATCCCACCGGAATTGCGCCCCATGGTTCAGCTGGACGGTGGCCGCTTCGCGACCTCCGACCTCAACGACCTGTACCGCCGCGTGATCAACCGCAACAACCGCCTGAAGCGCCTGCTCGATCTCGGTGCGCCCGAGATCATCGTCAACAACGAAAAGCGGATGCTCCAGGAAGCTGTTGACTCCCTGTTCGACAACGGTCGTCGTGGCCGCCCGGTCACCGGACCAGGCAACCGCCCGCTGAAGTCGCTCTCTGACATGCTCAAGGGCAAGCAGGGTCGGTTCCGCCAGAACCTTCTGGGTAAGCGCGTTGACTACTCGGGTCGTTCGGTAATCGTCGTCGGCCCTCAGCTGAAGCTGCACCAGTGTGGTCTGCCCAAGCAGATGGCGCTGGAACTCTTCAAGCCGTTCGTGATGAAGCGTCTGGTTGACCTCAACCACGCGCAGAACATCAAGAGCGCCAAGCGGATGGTTGAGCGTTACCGCCCGCAGGTCTGGGATGTTCTCGAAGAGATCATCACTGAGCACCCTGTCCTGCTTAACCGCGCACCTACCCTGCACCGGTTGGGTATCCAGGCGTTCGAACCACAGCTGGTTGAAGGTAAGGCCCTTCAGCTGCACCCACTCGTTTGTGGCGCGTTCAACGCTGACTTCGACGGCGACCAGATGGCAGTTCACCTGCCGCTGAGCCCTGAGGCCCAGGCCGAGGCGCGCATCCTGATGCTCTCCTCGAACAACATCCTGAAGCCTTCGGACGGCCGTCCGGTGACCCTGCCTTCGCAGGATATGATCATCGGCCTGCACCAC
This sequence comes from Arthrobacter sp. TB 23, assembly GCF_000294595.1. NCBI lineage: Bacteria > Bacillati > Actinomycetota > Actinomycetes > Micrococcales > Micrococcaceae > Arthrobacter > Arthrobacter sp. TB 23. The sequence continues at coordinate 25,914 of NZ_ALPM01000021.1, forward strand.
CTCACCACCAAGCGTGAAGGTTCAGCAGGCGAGGGTCGTGTCTTCAGCACCCCGGCCGAAGCCATCATGGCCTTCGACATGGGTGTCCTGCACCTGAACTCGGTAGTGCGGATCCGGATTCCGAACTTCGTGCCCAGCGCTGATGTCGCTGCGCCCGAAGGCTGGGTTGAAGGAACTCCCGCGCTGATCGAAACCTCCCTCGGACAGGTGCTGTTCAACGAGACGCTGCCCGCTGACTACCCCTGGGTTGAGAAGGTTGCCGATAAGGGACAGCTGTCCACCATCGTCAACGATCTCGCCGAGCGGTACCCGAAGGTTGTTACGGCGGCAACGCTGGATAACCTGAAGGATGCCGGTTTCTACTGGGCAACCCGCTCCGGTGTCACCGTGGCCATCTCCGATATCTCCGCGCCGATCAACAAGGCCGGCATCATGGAGGTCTACGAAAAGCAGGCCGCCAAGGTCCAGTCCCAGTTCGACAAGGGCCTCATCGCTGATGAGGAACGTCGTCAGGAACTGATCGACATCTGGAACAAGGCAACCAACGAGGTTGCCGAGTCCATGCGCGGCGCCATGCCGAAGGACAACACCATCAACCGTATGGTTTCCTCCGGTGCGCGTGGTAACTGGCTCCAGGTCCGTCAGATTGCGGGTATCCGTGGTCTGGTAGCGAACCCCAAGGGTGAGATCATCCCTCGTCCGATCAAGTCCTCCTACCGTGAGGGCCTGTCGGTGCTGGAGTACTTCATCGCAACGCACGGTGCCCGTAAGGGTCTGGCAGATACCGCTCTGCGTACCGCCAACTCGGGTTACCTGACCCGTCGTCTGGTGGACGTGTCGCAGGACGTCATCGTTCGCGAAGACGACTGTGGTACCGAGCGTGGGTTGAACGTCACCATTGCGGTGCCGAACAGCGACGGTGAGCTGGTGCTGCACGAAGAGGTCGAGAACTCTGCGTACGCACGCACCCTGGCCAGCGAAGTTGTTGACTCCAAGGGCAAGGTGCTCGCACCAGCCGGTTCCGACGTCGGCGACGTCCTGATCGGCGAGCTGTTCGCTGCCGGTGTGACTGACATCAAGGTGCGCTCCGTGCTCACCTGTGAGTCGAAGGTCGGAACCTGCGCCCTCTGCTACGGCCGCTCGCTGGCTACCGGCAAGACGGTCGACATCGGTGAGGCGGTTGGCATCATCGCTGCACAGTCCATCGGTGAGCCAGGCACGCAGCTGACCATGCGTACATTCCACACCGGCGGTATCGCGTCGGCGGAAGACATCACCCAGGGTCTGCCTCGTATCCAAGAGCTCTTCGAAGCGCGTACCCCCAAGGGTGTCGCTCCGATCTCCGAGGTCGCGGGTCGCGTCAACATCGAGGACGGCGAGAAGCAGCTTCGGCTGGTTGTCACCCCCGACGATGGCTCCGAGGAAATCGCCTACCCAGTCCTGCGGCGTGCGCGCCTGCTGGTCACTGATGGCGAGCATGTTGAGGTTGGACAGCAGCTGGTCTTTGGTGCTGTCGATCCGAAGCAGATCCTCCGGATCCTCGGCCCTCGTAAGGCACAGGAATTCCTGGTCGATGAGGTACAGACCGTGTACCGCAGCCAGGGTGTAGGCATCCACGACAAGCACGTCGAGGTCATCGTTCGCCAGATGCTTCGCCGCGTCACGGTGATCGAGTCAGGTGAATCGAACCTCCTCCCCGGAGAGCTGGCAGAACGCCGTCGCTTCGAGGACGAGAACCGTCGAGTGGTATCCGAGGGCAAGAAGCCGGCTTCAGGCCGTCCCGAGCTCATGGGTATCACCAAGGCGTCGCTCGCCACCGAGTCGTGGCTGTCAGCCGCATCCTTCCAGGAGACCACCCGCGTTCTGACGCAGGCCGCCATGGAAGGCAAGAGCGACCCTCTGCTGGGTCTGAAGGAAAACGTGATCATCGGTAAGCTGATCCCGGCCGGAACTGGCCTGGACCGCTACACGAAGATCACCGTCGAACCGACAGAAGAAGCAAAGGCCAACCTGTTTACTGGTCCGAGCGCTTTCAGCGACTTTGACTATGCAGGCGTCGAAGGTTCGATGACACCCGAGTTCCACGCCATCCCACTGGATGACTACGACATGGGTTCCGAGTTCCGCTAGGCGATCCGCTAGAAGATACTGAAGCAGCAGGTCCCGCACACCTTCGGGTGGGCGGGGCTTGCCGCGTTAAACCCTTCCGCCCTGGGTGGGGGAGCGGCCAGCAGAAGTTGGGACTCCTGGGGCGCGTCTAAGCGCTAAGCGATCTCTGGTAGAGTAGTGGTAATTGTTTGTGTGGCAGAGGATCGGCGTCTTGACGGACGTATCTCCGCGTTGTAGGGAACTTGTACAACGAATGCCACATTTTCGCACGCCTACGGTCAAGTCGCGACGGCTTACATGTGTGGGTTCGGCGCAAACGACAGCCAATATCTCTAGACATTACGGAGAACGCAGAAGTGCCTACTATTAACCAGCTGGTCCGTAAGGGCCGGACACCTAAGGTCGTCAAGACCAAGGCGCCCGCACTGAAGGGCAGCCCCATGAAGCGCGGCGTTTGCACCCGCGTTTACACGACCACCCCCAAGAAGCCGAACTCGGCGCTCCGTAAGGTCGCCCGTGTGCGCCTCAACGGCGGCATCGAAGTTACCGCTTACATCCCAGGTGTCGGTCACAACCTTCAGGAACACTCCATCGTGCTGGTGCGCGGTGGTCGTGTGAAGGATCTGCCCGGTGTCCGTTACAAGATCGTCCGTGGTGCGCTTGATACCCAGGGTGTCAAGAACCGCAAGCAGGCTCGTAGCCGCTACGGCGCGAAGATGGAGAAGAAGTAATGCCACGTAAGGGCCCGGCCCCTAAGCGGCCGCTAGTTGTAGATCCCGTTTACGGTTCCCCACTGGTCACTCAGCTGATCAACAAGGTACTCGTCGACGGCAAAAAGTCCACTGCAGAACGCATCGTGTACGGCGCACTTGAGGGTGCCCGCGCCAAGAGCGGCGGCGATCCTGTCGCCGCACTGAAGAAGGCAATGGACAACGTCAAGCCTTCCCTCGAGGTCCGCTCCCGCCGAGTCGGCGGCGCGACCTACCAGGTCCCCGTCGAGGTCAAGCCCGGCCGCTCCATGGCACTCGCCCTGCGGTGGCTCGTTGGCTACTCGAAGGCTCGCCGCGAGAAGACGATGACCGAGCGCCTCATGAACGAGATCCTGGATGCTTCCAACGGTCTCGGTGCAGCTGTCAAGCGCCGCGAGGACACGCACAAGATGGCTGAGTCGAACAAGGCCTTCGCACACTACCGCTGGTAACCAGACTCCGACTTCTAGAAACCCAAGAATAAGGGAGACACCGTGGCACAGGACGTGCTTACCGACCTCAACAAGGTCCGCAATATCGGCATCATGGCCCACATTGATGCCGGCAAGACCACTACTACCGAGCGCATCCTGTTCTACACGGGTGTAAACCACAAGATCGGCGAGACGCACGACGGCGCCTCCACGACTGACTGGATGGAACAGGAAAAGGAACGCGGCATCACCATCACGAGCGCCGCCGTGACCTGCTTCTGGAACAACAACCAGATCAACATCATCGACACCCCGGGCCACGTCGACTTCACGGTAGAGGTTGAGCGCTCATTGCGCGTCCTCGACGGTGCAGTGGCAGTGTTCGACGGCAAGGAAGGCGTAGAACCGCAGTCCGAGACCGTCTGGCGCCAGGCTGACAAGTATGAAGTTCCCCGTATCTGCTTCGTCAACAAGATGGACAAGCTGGGCGCCGACTTCTACTTCACCGTTGACACCATCATCAGCCGTCTCGGCGCCAAGCCGCTGGTCATCCAGCTGCCAATCGGCGCGGAGAACGACTTCGAGGGCGTCATCGACCTCGTGGAAATGCGCGCGCTGACCTGGCGCGGCGACTCCAAGGGTGACGTCACCATGGGTGCCAAGTACGAGATCGAAGAGATCCCGGCTGACCTCGTGGAGAAGGCTAACGACTACCGGGCGCGTCTGCTCGAAGCCGTTGCCGAAGCTGATGACGAGCTCATGGAGAAGTACCTCGCCGGCGAAGAACCTTCGGTTGCCGAGATCAAGGCTGGAATCCGTAAGCTCACCATTGCTTCGGAGATCTACCCGGTCCTGTGTGGCTCAGCGTTCAAGAACCGCGGCGTTCAGCCGATGCTTGACGCTGTTGTCGACTACCTCCCGAATCCACTGGATGTTCCCCCGATGATCGGTCACGATCCCCGGGACGAGGAAATCGAACTGACTCGCAAGCCGAGCACCGAAGAGCCGTTCTCGGCTCTGGCCTTCAAGGTGGCTACCCACCCGTTCTTCGGACAGTTGACGTTCATCCGCGTGTACTCCGGCCAGATTTCGGCTGGCACGCAGGTGACCAACTCCACGAAGAACAAGAAGGAGCGCATCGGCAAGCTGTTCCAGATGCACGCCAACAAGGAGATCCCCGTTGAGGAAGCCCTTGCAGGTCACATCTACGCAGCCATCGGTCTGAAAGACACCACCACCGGCGACACGCTGTCGGACAGTGCCAACCAGATCGTGCTCGAGTCGATGAGCTTCCCTGACCCAGTGATCTCGGTTGCGATTGAACCGAAGACCAAGGGTGACCAGGAGAAGCTGTCAACGGCTATCCAGAAGCTCTCCGCTGAGGACCCGACCTTCCAGGTCTCCCTCAACGTTGACACTGGCCAGACGATCATCGCCGGCATGGGCGAGCTTCACCTGGACATCCTGGTGGACCGCATGCGCCGCGAGTTCCGCGTCGAAGCCAACGTGGGTAAGCCCCAGGTTGCTTACCGCGAGACGATCAAGCGCGCCGTCGCCAAGCACGACTACACCCACAAGAAGCAGACGGGTGGATCGGGTCAGTTCGCGAAGATCCAGATCGCCATCGAGCCGATGGAAGTTGAAGACGGCGTCCTGTACGCGTTCGACAACAAAGTCACCGGTGGTCGTATCCCTCGCGAATACATCCCCAGCGTCGACGCGGGCATCCAGGATGCCCTCAACGACGGCGTCTTGGCCGGTTACCCGGTTGTCGGCATCAAGGCTGTGCTGCTCGACGGCGCTTACCACGATGTTGACTCGTCCGAAATGGCGTTCAAGATCGCTGGCCGGATGGCGTTCAAGGAAGCGGCACGGATGGCTAATCCTGTCCTGCTCGAACCATTGATGGAAGTTGAAGTCCGCACCCCTGAGGAATACATGGGTGAAGTTATCGGTGACCTCAACTCACGTCGTGGCCAGATGCAGTCCATGGAGGACGCCAGCGGTGTCAAGGTCATCAAGGCCATGGTGCCCCTGTCGGGTATGTTCGGATACATCGGTGACCTGCGGTCGAAGACCCAGGGCCGCGCGGTGTACTCGATGAAGTTCGACAGCTACTCGGAAGTTCCGAAGGCAGTTGCCGACGAGATCATCCAGAAGACCCGCGGCGAATAACTTTTCCGCAGACCAGCTGCAGGAGCCATCCGGCTCCTGCAGCATGCAGTAATTTCATCAAAGTAAAAGCCCCCAGTAGACTTGCAACAGTTTCAGCCGCGAACAGCGCGGCTGGGAAGCAAATCTTCTCAAAACGTTCTAGGAGGAACCCGTGGCGAAGGCAAAGTTCGAGCGGACTAAGCCGCACGTTAACATCGGAACCATCGGTCACGTTGACCATGGAAAGACGACGTTGACGGCTGCCATTTCCAAGGTGCTGTACGACAAGTACCCCAATCTCAACGAGGCACGCGACTTCGCGTCCATCGACTCGGCCCCCGAGGAGAAGCAGCGCGGCATCACCATCAACATCTCGCATGTTGAGTACCAGACCGAGAAGCGCCACTACGCACACGTAGACGCTCCCGGCCACGCTGACTACATCAAGAACATGATCACCGGTGCCGCACAGATGGACGGAGCAATCCTCGTGGTTGCTGCGACCGACGGCCCGATGGCTCAGACCCGCGAGCACGTTCTGCTCGCCCGCCAGGTTGGCGTTCCCTACCTGCTGGTCGCGCTGAACAAGTCCGACATGGTCGACGACGAGGAACTGCTTGATCTCGTCGAGATGGAGGTCCGCGAGCTGCTCAGCGCGCAGGGCTTCGACGGCGACGAGGCACCAGTTGTGCGCGTCTCCGGCCTGAAGGCACTTGAGGGCGATCCCGAGTGGGTCAAGTCCGTTGAGGACCTGATGGACGCAGTCGACAACAGCGTTCCGGACCCAGTCCGCGACAAGGACAAGCCGTTCCTGATGCCTGTTGAAGACGTCTTCACCATCACTGGCCGTGGCACCGTTGTTACGGGCCGCGCCGAGCGTGGAACCCTGAAGATCAACTCGGAAATCGAGATCGTCGGCATCCGTCCGGTCCAGAAGACCACGGTTACCGGTATCGAGATGTTCCACAAGCAGCTCGACGAAGCATGGGCAGGCGAGAACTGTGGTCTCCTGCTCCGCGGAATCAAGCGCGAAGATGTTGAGCGTGGACAGGTTATCGTCAAGCCGGGTTCAATCACCCCGCACACCGATTTCGATGCCAACGTCTACATCCTGGCAAAGGACGAAGGCGGGCGTCACAACCCGTTCTACTCCAACTACCGCCCTCAGTTCTACTTCCGTACAACTGACGTCACCGGTGTCATTACTCTCCCCGAGGGTACTGAAATGGTTATGCCTGGCGATAACACTGAGATGACCGTTGCGCTCATCCAGCCAATCGCTATGGAAGAAGGCCTCGGCTTCGCTATCCGCGAAGGCGGCCGCACCGTAGGCTCAGGACGCGTTACCAAGATCATCAAGTAACTCTTCACGAGTCACTGAGGAAAGGCCCCGCTGCAGTTGCAGCGGGGCCTTTCCTTTTTGAGTTTGCCCTCGCGTCGGTCTTTTGATGGCGCAGCAGGTGTCGGCGGGCGCAGTACATATCGGCATCCGCCCCACCTATAGCTGCAGCGCTTGCCGATTACCGCAGCGCAGGACGTTTTCGGCTGCGGGAGAAGAGTTCCGGGACGCTGGCCGGGGGAGCGTTGTCCACAAAACGACGACGTTGCACCCTGGCCGGTCGCTGGCGCGCCACACTCGGGGTATGAATCGTATGCTCGAATTGCGTAACCACCTGAGGACTTCCTCGGAACTGGCACTGCAAGGCGTGGACCCCACCCAACTGCAGCGTCAATGCAGAGCCGGCACCCTGGTCCGGGTGAGGCACGGCATCTACCTGGGGGCCGAGGTATGGCACAACCTGGACCGCTGGGACAGGTATCGGATGTTGGTCCTGGCAGTAAACCTCAGCGCCCAGCGACCGCCGCTTTTCTCCCACGAGTCTGCAGCCCTGATTCATTCAATACCAATTCTGGGTGTCCCCCGCGTGGTTCACACGCAACAGGAGGGCCGTCGGTCCGACAGGTCGCGGAAGGATATCCGCCGCCATTTTACGGATGACTACGAGCCGGCAAAGGTACGGTTGGATGGTCTACGCGCGACCTCGTTGAACTACACGCTTTTGGCTCTGGCCACTGAGACCACCTTCCCCAGCGCCGTCGTCGCGCTGGATGACTCACTCCGGCGGAACAGGACTGACCCGGTCCAGTTACGGACCGCAGCGCAATGTCTGGGGACGGCGGCGGCGAACCATCGGTTTGGCATGGTGCTGGACTTTGGCGATCCGGCGTCGGAATCCCCGGGGGAGTCCGCCAGCCGGGCGCTCATGGCCCTGTTCGGGATCCAGCCGCCCGAACTTCAGAAGACGTTCCGCGATGCCCAGGGCTTCGTCGCCCAGACGGACTTCTATTGGCGGGAACGGGGGCTGATTGGTGAGTTCGACGGCCTCATCAAATACCAGAAGCCCGAGTACATGGGCGGACGTAGCGCCAGCCAGGTGGTGGTCGATGAAAAGATCCGCGAAGATCGGCTGCGTGCCCTCGGTTTTACTGTGGTGCGCTGGGTCTGGGAGGATGTCAACAAACCGCAGCGGCTGCTCTCTTTGCTGGTCTCCAAGGGATTGATTGCTGGAAGCCCACTCAGATGGAAGCGGTAGAACCCGACCAGCGCAGCAGAAAACGGCAAACGCCCCAGGTATGTGTGCTGCGCCAGCCGCTTTCGGCCGCTCTGTCGGGTTTGGGCCGCGTTCACCCGTGGGGGAGAGGCCGGGAACGGGCCGAAGGAATGGTCCAGCTGCAGTTTGGTTCGCAGCATAGTGGCGGAGGGGCAGGGGAGTGGTTGCCCGACGGCGATTCTGCGGCCTGACCACTATTTTGAAGGTGGGTGCCTGCAAAGTTCACTATCCGGGGGCGTGTCGCCGCGTGGATTCGCCTTATGCCCTGATATCTGGCAAACTGGACAAGTTGTTCAAGCGCTTGCGCGCGCGGTTTGAGATACCGTCCCGATCAGGATAATGCCTGATGCAGGGTCAGTGTTCGCCGGGCGGTTAGCCCAAATATAACCACCCCCATTTCAGTTCGGCTGGAAACGTGGAAGCAAACAGAGGGATCAGTTTGCAGAAAATCCGCGACACGCCCGAGCGCGGGGGTCGGTACCTCCACAGGGTGAGGAACCCGGAAACTTCCGGATTCAGTCTGTGGGAGGAGCGCCAGTGCAACGGGCGCAGCACGTGCAGGAACTGACAGATATTCAAGAATTCTTGAGAGAGAGAGTCGAGACGCCATGGCGGGACAAAAAATCCGCATCCGGCTGAAGTCGTATGACCACGAGGTCATCGACGTATCAGCACGGAAGATCGTTGAGACGGTGACGCGCGCAGGCGCTACGGTAGTTGGCCCAGTGCCCCTGCCGACGGAGAAGAACGTGTACTGCGTTATCCGCTCACCGCACAAATACAAGGACAGCCGCGAGCACTTTGAAATGCGTACTCACAAGCGTCTGATCGACATCATTGACCCCACGCCCAAGGCCGTTGATTCGCTGATGCGTCTCGACCTGCCTGCGGACGTGAACATCGAAATCAAGCTGTAAGGGAGAGCGGATCATAATGTCTACTTCACTTACGCGTCAGGTAAAGGGTCTTCTGGGCACCAAGCTCGGAATGACCCAGGTCTGGGACGAAAACAACCTGCTGGTACCGGTTACCGTCGTCCAGGCTGACTCCAACGTCATTACCCAGCTCCGCTCAGCGGACCAGGACGGCTACACAGCTGTCCAGATCGGCTTCGGCCAGATCGACCCTCGCAAGGTGACCAAGCCACTGGCCGGTCACTTCGAAAAGGCTGGCGTCACACCGCGCCGCCACGTAGTTGAGCTGCGTACCTCCGATGCTGACACCTACTCGCTGGGCCAGGAGCTCTCTGTTGAGATCTTCGAAGCCGGCCAGAAGGTCGACGTCATCGGCACCACCAAGGGCAAGGGCTTCGCAGGTGTCATGAAGCGTCACGGCTTCCACGGCGTCGGCGCATCCCACGGTGCCCACAAGAACCACCGCAAGCCCGGCTCTATCGGTGGCGCGTCCACCCCTAGCCGCGTCTTCAAGGGTATGAAAATGGCAGGCCGTATGGGTGCCGTTCGTCAGACCACTCTGAGCCTCACAGTTCACGCTGTGGATGTCGAGAAGTCGCTGCTGCTGATCAAGGGTGCCGTTCCCGGCGCCCGCGGCCAGGTCGTCCTCGTGCGTACCGCCGTGAAGGGAGCATGACCAATATGGTCACGAACTCAGTTGTCAACACCGTCAACGTCGATCTCCCAGCGGAGATCTTCGACACGCAGACCAACGTGCCCTTGCTGCACCAGGTTGTTGTAGCTCAGCTTGCTGCTGCCCGTCAGGGTACGCACAAGACGAAGACCCGCGCAGAGGTATCCGGCGCCGGCCGCAAGCCGTTCAAGCAGAAGGGAACAGGTCGCGCCCGTCAGGGTTCGATCCGCGCCCCTCACATGACCGGTGGCGGCGTCGTACACGGACCCACCCCACGCGATTACAGCCAGCGCACCCCCAAGAAGATGAAGGCTGCCGCTCTGCGCGGTGCCCTCTCTGATCGGGCACGCAACGGTCGTATCCACGTCCTCGAGTCCCTGGTATCCGGCGACAAGCCGTCCACCAAGGGTGCAATCGAAGCGCTTCGCAGCATCTCGGAGCGTCCAAACTTGCTCATCGTTATCGAGCGCGCCAACGATCTCACGGCTCTGTCCGTGCGGAACGTCCCGGAAGTACACGTCCTCTATGTTGACCAGCTCAACACCTATGACGTGCTGGTTTCCGACGACGTGATCTTCACGAAGGCCGCTTACGACACGTTCGTCGGGTCAGCTGACTCGACCGTAGATGCTGACGAGAGCACAACAGCTACGGAGGACGCCAAGTGAGCGCGACCATCTCCAAAGATCCCCGCGACGTCGTCCTTGCGCCGGTCGTTTCGGAAAAGAGCTATGGCCTGATCGACGAAGGTAAGTACACCTTCCTGGTCGACCCTCGCTCGAACAAGACAGAGATCAAGTTGGCCGTGGAGAAGATTTTCTCCGTCAAGGTCGATTCGATCAACACACTCAATCGTTCGGGTAAGCGCAAGCGCACCCGCTTCGGCTGGGGGCAGCGTAAGGGCACCAAGCGTGCCATCGTGACCCTCAAAGAAGGAACGATCGACATCTTCGGCGGTCCGCTCGGTTAGGGCGGAGACCACTTTAACGAGGAAATGACACATGGCTATTCGTAAATACAAGCCAACAACGCCTGGCCGTCGCGGTTCAAGCGTTGCTGACTTCGCAGAAATCACTCGGTCGACACCGGAGAAGTCCCTGGTGCGTCCCCTCCCTAAAAAGGGTGGACGTAACAACACCGGCAAGATCACGACCCGTCACAAGGGTGGTGGCCACAAGCGCCAGTACCGCCTGATTGACTTCCGTCGCCACGACAAGGACGGCGTTGACGCCCGCGTTGCTGAGATCGAATACGATCCCAACCGCACGGCTCGCATCGCGTTGCTCCACTACGTTGACGGCACCAAGCGCTACATCGTTGCACCTAACCGCCTGAAGCAGGGCGACATGGTGGAAGCCGGTTCCGGTGCTGACATCAAGCCAGGCAACAACCTGCCACTGCGTAACATCCCGGTTGGTACCGTGATTCACGCTGTGGAACTGCGTCCAGGCGGCGGGGCCAAGATGGCTCGCTCGGCCGGTGCGTCAGTACAGCTGGTTGCCAAAGAGGGCCGCTTCGCGCAGCTCCGTCTCCCATCCGGTGAAATCCGCAACGTGGATGTTCGCTGCCGGGCCACCATCGGTGAAGTTGGAAACGCAGAACAGTCCAACATCAACTGGGGCAAGGCCGGCCGCATGCGCTGGAAGGGCGTCCGCCCAACCGTTCGTGGCGTTGCCATGAACCCGGTTGATCACCCACATGGTGGTGGTGAAGGTAAGACCTCTGGTGGCCGTCACCCGGTGAACCCGAACGGTAAGGCCGAAGGCCGTACCCGCCGCAAAAACAAAGAGAGCGACTCACTGATTGTGCGTCGCCGTCGTTCCGGCAAGAACAAGCGATAGGAGCCTGGAGACATGCCACGCAGCCTGAAGAAAGGCCCCTTCGTCGATCAGCACCTTTTTGTGAAGGTAGCTCGTGAAAACGACAAGGGCACCAAGAACGTCATCAAGACGTGGTCCCGCCGCTCAATGATCATCCCCGACATGCTGGGGCACACGATCGCCGTGCACGACGGGCGCAAGCACATCCCGGTGTTTGTCACAGAGTCAATGGTCGGGCACAAGCTCGGCGAATTCGCTGCGACGCGGACCTTCCGCGGCCATGTAAAGGACGACCGCAAGGGCAAGCGCCGCTAGGCGCTGCTCGAGCGGCAGAAGACGAGAGAAGGAAAGCAATGGAAGCCAAGGCAGTTGCGCGTTTTTCGCGTGTCACGCCTATGAAGGCCCGGCGCGTCGTCAACCTGGTTCGTGGAAAGCAGACGAATGAGGCTCTGGCAATACTGAAGTTCGCCCCGCAGGCAGCTTCAGAGCCGGTATTCAAGGTAGTACAGTCGGCGGTCGCCAACGCCCGTGTCCTCGCGGACCGGGACGGCATCGCATTCGACGAAGATAACCTGTTCATCAGCGAGGCATTTGTTGATGAAGGCCCCACGATGAAGCGGTTCCGACCGCGCGCCCAGGGCCGTGCATTCCGCATTTTGAAGCGGACTAGCCACATCACAGTTGTAGTAGCCACCCCTGAGAAAGCGCAGGTCCGCTAGTGGGACAGAAAGTAAACCCGCATGGGTTCAGGCTCGGTATCACCACGGACCACCGTTCGCACTGGTTTGCCGACAGCAACAAGCCAGGTCAGCGGTACAAGGACTATGTCCGTGAGGACATCAAGATCCGTCAGCTCATGGCGACGGGCATGGATCGCGCCGGCATCGCCAAGGTAGAGATCGAGCGCACCCGTGACCGTGTTCGTGTGGATATCCACACTGCACGTCCCGGCATCGTTATCGGCCGCCGCGGCGCCGAAGCAGACCGCATTCGCGGCGAGCTGGAGAAACTGACCGGCAAGCAGGTTCAGCTGAACATCCTCGAGGTCAAGAACCCCGAGATGGAAGCTCAGCTTGTTGCCCAGGGCGTTGCTGAGCAGCTCTCCTCACGCGTGGCATTCCGCCGGGCGATGAAGAAGGCTATGCAGTCGGCACAGCGTGCAGGAGCGAAGGGCATCCGTGTCCAGTGTTCCGGCCGTCTGGGTGGCGCAGAAATGAGCCGTTCCGAGTTCTACCGTGAAGGCCGTGTGCCCCTGCACACCCTCCGCGCGAACATCGATTACGGCTTCTTCGAAGCCAAGACCACCTTCGGCCGTATCGGCGTGAAGGTCTGGATCTACAAGGGCGACATCACCGCCAAGGAGCTCGCAGCCCAGGCTGCAGCTGCACCGTCCCGCGGACGCGGCGGCGGAAGCGACCGTCCGAGCCGTGGCCCAGCTGGCGCTGACCGCGGCGGAGACCGCGGTGCAGACCGTCGTCGTCGTAACCCGGCCGGTTCCGCTCCTACCGAGGCGCAGGCAACTGCCGCACCGGCTGAAGCTGCAGCTCCGGCAGCAGCGGAAGGAGGACAGGCTTAAATGCTTATCCCTCGTCGAGTCAAGTTCCGTAAGCAGCACCACCCGGGTCGTTCCGGCGCTGCAACCGGTGGCACTGAGGTCAGCTTCGGTGAGTGGGGTATCCAGGCACTGAGCCCGGCTTACGTCACGAACCGTCAGATTGAAGCTGCACGTATTGCCATGACCCGCCACATCAAGCGTGGCGGCAAGGTCTGGATCAACATTTATCCCGACCGCCCACTGACCAAGAAGCCTGCTGAAACCCGTATGGGTTCCGGTAAGGGTTCCCCAGAATGGTGGGTATCCAACGTCAAGCCGGGTCGGGTTCTTTTCGAACTCTCCGGTGTATCAGAAGAGGTAGCCCGCGAAGCATTGCGCCTAGCAATCCACAAGCTGCCGTTGAAGGCACGCATTGTGCGTCGTGAAGGTGGTGAGTAGACATGGCTATAGGTTCAAAGGAACTGACATCCGAGCAGTTGGACGGCTTCGATCGTGATCGCCTGGTCGAAGAACTCCGCAAGGGTAAGGAAGAGTTGTTCAACCTTCGCTTCCAGTCCGCTACGGGTCAGTTGGAAAATCACGGGCGTTTGCGCTCAGTGAAGCGCGATATCGCACGCCTGTACACGGTGATGCGTGAGCGTGAGCTCGGCATTCGGCCTGACTATGTTGCTCCCGTTGAGGAAGCAAAGCCTGAAAAGGCCAAGAAGTCCAAGAAGGCCTCCACCAAAGACGCCCCGGATGCGGGCACGCCTGACGCAGGCACCGAGGCTTCTAAGGAGGACGCCAAGTGAGTGAACAGAAGAGTGAAGCAACGACGTCGGACGATCTGGCCCGCGGCTACCGTAAGACCCGTCGTGGCTACGTAGTCTCGGACAAGATGGAAAAGACCATCACGGTCCAGGTTGAGGACCGGGTGAAGCACGCACTGTACGGCAAGGTTCTTCGCCGCAGCACCAAGGTCAAGGTCCACGATGAAGAGAACACCGCCGGCATCGGCGATCACGTTCTCATCAGCGAGACCCGCCCGCTGTCCGCTACCAAGCGGTGGCGTCTGGTCGAGGTAATCGAGCGCGCCAAGTAGGCTCCCGCAAGGGAACCAGCTGTTACGACTGGGCCCCGGAGGTGATATCGCACTGCGATTTCACCTCCGGGGCACTTTCGCGATAAGATGAAAATCTTGTCTGTCCGGTGGGTTAGAGGTATGAGCTTCCACACCGGCGATTGAGACAAAAGCCCGATAATCTTGTTCAGCATTCTTTGCGCAGGCGTGTTCGCGCCCGCGCAGGCTGAGGACCAGTATTACGGGGCCAACCCATATCCGTTCCGCAAGGCTCGTATAGAGAACCAGCGCGACGACAGGAGCAATAAGTGATTCAGCAGGAGTCGCGACTTAAGGTCGCCGACAACACGGGTGCCAAGGAAATCTTGACAATCCGTGTTCTCGGTGGATCTGGACGTCGCTACGCAGGCATCGGCGACGTCATTGTCGCCACCGTCAAGGATGCAATTCCCGGCGGTAACGTAAAGAAGGGCGACGTCGTCAAGGCGGTTATCGTCCGCACCAAGAAGGAACGCCGCCGCGCGGATGGTTCCTACATCAAGTTTGACGAGAACGCTGCGGTGATCTTGAAGACAGACGGCGACCCACGCGGTACGCGTATCTTCGGTCCCGTCGGTCGCGAACTCCGCGACAAGCGCTTCATGAAGATCATCTCGCTAGCGCCGGAGGTGCTCTAATCCATGGGAGCGAATAAGACAGTGAAGTTCAAGATCAAGAAGGGTGACCTGGTACAGGTCATCAGCGGAGCCAAGCAGGAACGCGGCGGAGACCGCGGCAAGCAGGGCAAGGTTCTGAAGGTATTCCGGGAGAACAACCGGGTCCTCGTCGAGGGAATCAACCGCGTCACCCGCCACACCAAGGTTGGACAGTCGCAGCGCGGCTCGAAGACCGGCGGCATCGAGGTCATTGAAGCCCCCATCCACATCAGCAATGTTGCAGTGGTTGACCCCGAGACCAACAAGCCAACCCGCGTTGGCTACCGCATCGATACCGTCGAAAAAGACGGTAAAGAGCGTACGGTCCGGATTCGTGTCGCCAAGGCATCAGGGAAGGATCTCTAATGACTACCGAAGCCGTAGAGACAAAGATCTCCCCGCGCCTGAAGACGCGCTACGCCGCTGAAATCAAGTCCGGACTGCAGGAAGAATTCGGTTACACCAACGTCAACCAGGTTCCACGCCTGGTCAAGGTTGTTGTGAACATGGGTGTTGGAGATGCCGCCAAGGACTCCAAGCTCATTGATGGCGCTGTACGCGACATGACCCAGATCACCGGTCAGAAGCCTCAGGTCACCAAGGCCCGCAAATCCATTGCTCAGTTCAAGCTGCGCGAGGGAATGCCAATCGGCTGCCACGCAACTCTCCGTGGCGACCGGATGTGGGAATTCGTCGACCGTCTAGTGTCACTGGCACTGCCCCGTATCCGCGACTTCCGTGGCCTTAGCGGCCGCCAGTTCGACGGAAACGGCAACTACACCTTCGGACTCACGGAACAGTCAATGTTCCACGAGATCGACCAGGACAAGATCGACCGCGTACGTGGCATGGACATCACCGTTGTCACCACCGCAAAAACCGATGACGAAGGTCGCGCACTGCTCAAAGCGCTCGGCTTCCCGTTTAAATCCGAAGATTAATCTAACTACGTTCCAGGTCCGTACCGGGCAGGGCAGGGCGCAAGTCCAACACCCTAAACCGGGCCCCGGAAACCGTTACGAGGAAGGGCAAGAGCCCACATGACAATGACAGATCCTGTGGCAGACATGCTGACACGTCTGCGCAATGCAAACTCCGCATACCACGACACCGTGAGCATGCCATACAGCAAGCTCAAAGCTCGCGTCGCCGACATCCTCAAGGCTGAAGGCTACATCGCAGGCTGGAAGGAAGAGGAAGCGGAGGTTGGCAAGAAGCTGACCATCGACCTCAAGTTCGGTCCTGAGCGCCAGCGTTCAATCGCCGGCATCCGCCGCATCTCCAAGCCCGGACTCCGTGTTTACGCGAAGTCCACCAACCTGCCGCACGTGCTGGGTGGTCTTGGTATCGCAATCCTGTCCACGTCCTCCGGACTGCTGACAGACCGCCAGGCATCCAAGAAGGGCGTGGGTGGGGAAGTCCTCGCCTACGTCTGGTAGCCGGAACAGAGAAGGAGTAAACACATGTCACGTATTGGACGTCTCCCCATCTCCGTTCCCGCGGGTGTTGAGGTAAAAATCACCGGAAACGTGGTCTCCGTCAAGGGAGCCAAGGGCGAGCTGAGCCACACCGTGCCCAGCCCAATCCTGGTGGATCTCGACGAGAGCACACTGACCGTCACCCGGCCCAACGACGAGCGCGAATCGCGTTCGCTGCACGGCCTGACACGCACGCTGATCTCCAACATGATCACCGGTGTCACTGACGGATACAAGAAGAACCTGGAAATTGTTGGCACCGGTTACCGCGTGCAGGCTAAGGGTTCCGACCTGGAGTTCGCACTGGGCTTCAGCCACCCGGTCGCCGTCAAGGCACCGGAGGGCATCACTCTGACCGTTGAGGGACCTACCAAGGTTTCCGTCTCCGGCATCAGCAAGCAGCAGGTCGGCGAAGTCGCCGCAAACATCCGCAAGCTGCGGAAGCCGGACCCCTATAAGGGCAAGGGCGTGCGCTACGCAGGCGAAGTTGTTCGCCGTAAAGTCGGAAAGTCTGGTAAATAATCATGGCTATCAGCATTAATAAGAAGCGAAGCTCGAAGAGCAAGTCCGCCCAGCGTGGACGCCGCCACCTCCGTGTGCGTAAGCGCATCACCGGAACAGCGGTCCGCCCGCGTCTGGTAGTCAACCGGTCTGCACGTCACATGTTCGTTCAGGTTGTCGACGACGGTTTGGGTGTCACGGTTGCTTCGGCATCGACCCTCGAAGCCGATCTGCGTGCATTCGACGGCGACAAGACCGCCAAAGCTAAGCGCGTGGGCAACCTCGTAGCTGAGCGTGCCAAGGCCGCGGGAATCGAAGCAGTAGTCTTCGACCGCGGCGGCAACAAGTACCACGGCCGTATTGCCGCCATCGCTGATGGCGCCCGCGAAGGTGGGTTGGCACTGTGACCGAGGAAAACAATGCAAAGGAACCTGAATTGAGTACAGGTACTGAACAGCCTGCCGCTGCAGCTCCGGCTACAGAGGCACCCGCAACGGCAGCAGCCGACGACCGCAAGGGCGGTGCCCGCGGAGAACGTGGTGGCCGCAACAGCGGCGCCGGTGGCCGTGACGGCGGCCGTGGCGGTCGCGACGGCGGCCGTGGTGGCCGTGACGGGGGCCGTGGCGACGACAAAGACAAGTTTGTCGAGCGCGTGGTTGCCATCAACCGTGTGTCAAAGGTAGTCAAGGGTGGACGGCGTTTCAGCTTCACCGCCCTGGTTGTCGTTGGCGACGGTAACGGAATGGTCGGCGTCGGTTACGGCAAGGCCAAGGAAGTTCCGTCAGCTATCGCAAAGGGCGTTGAAGAGGCCAAGAAGTCCTTCTTCAAGGTCCCCCGCATCGGTGGTACGGTTCCTCACCTGGTTCAGGGCGAAGCGGCCGCAGGCGTAGTCCTGCTCCGCCCAGCCTCCCCAGGTACCGGCGTTATCGCCGGTGGCCCGGTGCGTGCTGTGCTGGAATGCGTCGGCATCCACGACGTTCTGTCCAAATCACTCGGTTCTTCGAACGCCATCAACATTGTTCACGCAACTGTTGACGCGCTGAAGCGGCTGGAAGAGCCTCAGGCAGTAGCGGCCCGTCGTGGGTTGCCGCTGGATCAGGTGGCTTCCTCGTCGATGCTGCGCGCAATGCAGGAACAAAAGGCAGGTGCGTAATGGCAACTCCCAAGCGCGTGTTAGTAAGCTCAGCGAAGCTTGAAATCACCCAAATCAAGTCCGTCATTGGCGGCAAGCAGAACCAGCGCGACACCCTGCGGTCCCTCGGCCTCAAGCGCATCGGGCACACAGTTGTCCGTACCGCTGATGCCGTTACCGTTGGCATGGTCAACACGGTTCCGCACCTCGTGAAGGTTGAGGAGGCCAACTAATGGCAGAGAAGAATGTGGCAGCAGCCACGGTCAATCCGGACAACGAGCGCGTTCACGCGCTCAAGGTCCACCACCTGCGTCCCGCCCCTGGAGCGAAGACCGCCAAGACCCGCGTGGGCCGTGGCGAAGGCTCCAAGGGTAAGACTGCAGGACGCGGTATGAAGGGAACCAAGGCCCGTTACCAGGTCAAGGCAGGCTTCGCAGGCGGACAGCTTCCCCTGCACATGCGCCTTCCTAAACTGCGTGGGTTCAAGAACCCATTCCGGGTCGAGTTCCAGGTTGTAAACCTGGACAAGATCTCGGAGCTCTACCCCAACGGTGGCGAGGTGTCGGTCGACAGCCTGGTCGCCAACGGTGCGGTTCGCAAGAACCAGCCCGTGAAGGTACTGGGCACCGGTGATATCACCGTCAAGGTCGATGTCACCGTGCACGCGTACTCGGCTAGCGCTGCAGAGAAGATCACTGCAGCCGGCGGTTCGGTCACCGGACTCTAATTCAGAGCCGCTGTGATCTACCCGATCTAGCAACTAGACTCTTGGTGGGCCGGAACATTCCGGCCCACCAAGAGTTTTTTTACGGCCAAGTAGGCTTACCTAGCCGCCCCCGGGTCCGACGCACCGGGTTTCAACCGTTAGACTCGGTTGTTGTGTATCTGTCCGCCATGGACACCAAGACCTTCAGGAGGACGCTTGCTTAGCGCTATTGGCCGGGCTTTCCGGACGCCAGACTTGCGGCGCAAGCTGTTGTTCACGCTTGGAATCATCACCATCTTCCGCCTGGGTGCCTTCATCCCCGCGCCCGGTGTTGACTACGGCAATGTTCAGCAGTGTTTGCAGCTCGGCAACACCGAGGGCGGTCTCTACGAGTTCGTGAACCTCTTCAGTGGTGGCGCTCTCCTGCAAGTGTCCATCTTCGCTCTGGGCATCATGCCCTACATCACGGCGAGCATCATCACCCAGCTCCTCCGCGTGGTCATCCCGCGGTTCCAGGAGCTGCATCAGGAAGGCGCGCAGGGGCAGTCAACGCTGACCCAGTACACGCGTTACCTGACCATCGCGTTGGCCTTGCTCAACGCGACCACGCTGGTTTCCCTGGCCCGATCGGGAGCCCTGCTGGGTGACTGTCCAGTGCCGATCATCCCGGATGACAGCATCATCACCATCCTGCTTTTGATCCTGACCCTTACTGCCGGCACCGGCCTGATCATGTGGATGGGTGAACTCATCACCGAGCGTGGAGTCGGCAACGGCATGTCACTGCTCATCTTCACCGCCATCGCTGCAGGCTTCCCAACCTCTCTGGGCGAGATCCTCCGCACCCAGGGCTGGACGGTGTTTGTGGCAGTGATCGCCATCGGTCTGGTGGTGGTTGCACTGGTGATCTTTGTTGAGCAGTCGCAGCGTCGAATCCCCGTGCAGTACGCCAAGCGGATGGTTGGTCGACGCACGCTCGGGGGAAGCAGTACCTACATCCCGATCAAGGTGAACATGGCCGGCGTCATCCCGGTGATCTTCGCGTCGTCGATGTTGTACCTGCCAAGCCTGATCGCACAGTTCAACACACCCACCGACGGCCAGACTCCGCCGCCGGAATGGGTCAACTTCATCACCACCTACCTCGCCAACGGCGACCACCCGCTGTACATGGCGCTCTACTTCGCCATGATCGTCTTCTTCACCTACTTCTACGTAGCAATCACGTTCAACCCGGACGAGGTTTCGGAGAACATGAAGAAATACGGTGGGTTCATTCCGGGCATCCGTGCGGGGCGGCCAACGGCCGAGTACCTGCAGTACGTGTTGTCCCGCATCACCCTCCCGGGCGCCCTTTACCTCGGCCTGGTAGCACTGATCCCGTTGATCGCGCTCGTGCTGATCAACGCAAACCAGAACTTCCCGTTCGGTGGTGTTTCAATCCTCATCATGGTGGGTGTTGGACTCGAAACGGTGAAGCAGATCGACGCCCAGCTTCAGCAGCGTCACTACGAAGGGTTGTTGCGATGACACGCATGCTCATAATTGGTCCTCCCGGATCCGGCAAAGGCACACAGGCTTCGCGGATCTCCGAGCGGCTAGGCGTCGTCGCGATTTCTACCGGAGACATATTCCGGGACAACGTGAAGCGCGAGACTCCACTTGGCCTGGAGGCCAAAAAGTACATGGACGCCGGAGACTTCGTACCAGACAGCGTCACCAACTCGATGGTGCGGGATCGTCTGAAGGAAGACGATGTCCGCGAGGGGTTCCTCCTCGACGGCTACCCGCGCACGCCAGCCCAGGTGGTGGAACTGGATGACATCCTCAAGCAGAACGAGCTCACCCTCGACGCCGTTCTGCAGCTCACGGCCCCAGACGAGGAACTGATCCGTCGCCTGACCGGGCGCGCCGAGCTGGACGGCCGCAGCGATGACAACGAAACCGTCATCCGCCACCGGCTCGACCTGTACCACGAGCAGACCGAAGAGGTTGTCTCGCAGTACGAGGGGCGCGGCATCGTCAGGCGGGTCGACGGGATCGGAGCCATCGACGAAGTCACCGAACGAGTTGTCGGCGCCCTGAACGGCACCCGGTAGATTGACGATGTTCCGCCAGTCGAAGGTCGAATACAAGAACAACCAGCAGATCCGCATCATGCGGAAGGCCGGGTTGATCCTTTCGGCAGCGCTGGATGAGGCCGTAGCCGCCGCCGCGGTGGGCGTGACCACCCGCGAACTCGACGACGTGTTCGCTGGTGTCTTGAAGGCTTCGGGAGCAACGTCCAACTTTCTGGGTTACCACGGGTTCCCCGCATCGATCTGCGCATCGGTGAACCATGAGGTTGTGCACGGGATCCCAGGGGACTATGCGCTGCAGGACGGAGATATCCTCTCCATTGATGGTGGCGCCATCGTGGACGGCTGGCATTCAGACTCCGCCCGCTCGGTGATTGTCGGGCAGGCGCGCGCCGAGGACCAGCGGCTGTCAGACGCGACAGAGTCGGCCATGTGGCATGGGATCGCCGCGTTGGCGAACGCTCGGAATGTCGGCGACGTGGGCAACGCTATTGACGACTACGTCTCCGGGCTTGATGGCGCTCCGTTAGGGATCCTGCAGGACTATGTTGGGCATGGCATCGGGACCGCCATGCACCAGCCTCCCGACGTGCTCAACTACCGCAGTGGACACCGCGGTCCCAAGGTTAAGCCAGGGCTGTGTTTGGCGATAGAGCCCATGCTTGTTCTTGGTGGCCTGGAGACAACTTTGCTCGACGACGACTGGACCGTTGTCACCACTGACGGCAAGCGGTCATGTCAGTGGGAGCACACCGTTGCGGTACACGACGGTGGCATCTGGGTGCTCAGCGCCGAAGACGGGGGAGCGGCCAAGCTCGCGCCCTTGGGTGTCACGCCCGTCGCGCTCTGATTCCCGGGCCTCAGATTTAACATTTCACAACTGTTAGCGTAGAGTTGCCTGTTGGTTGTCTCTACTCGTGTGCCCATTTAGGGTGCCACGTGTGCACGGTCCGGTAACCCGAATCTGTTGCTGCGCTGGGAGTAGGTCAACGATCACAACCCCAATCGCCAACCGCGTAAGTGGCTGGCATAGACGTTAGCGGAGGATATGGCCAAGAAAGACGGTGTCATTGAGATTGAAGGCACTGTGAACGAGGCTCTGCCCAACGCGATGTTCCGCGTTGAGCTGGCAAACGGTCACATTGTCCTCGCCCACATCTCGGGAAAAATGCGTCAGCACTATATTCGGATCCTTCCTGAGGACCGGGTGGTAGTGGAGCTTAGCCCTTACGACCTCACACGAGGCCGTATCGTCTACCGCTACAAATAAGGAATTCTCCCGTCCTGCCTCAGGATAGGGAGTGTAGTTACAGCACAATCTGCAAACAACGCAAAGGAAAACCATGAAGGTCCAGCCGAGCGTCAAGCGGATCTGCGATAAGTGCCAGGTGGTTCGCCGCAAGGGCAACGTACTCGTAATCTGCGAAAACCCGCGCCACAAACAGCGTCAGGGCTAGTTCTTCTCTTCAGGAGAAGCACCACCCACGCGCTGCAGTAGTACAACCATAAAGGCAGAGCAGTTCCCACGATCAGTGGGAGCACACCCCCGGGCACGGAGGCCGGGGAGCTGAGATTCTCAGCAGGCCGCTCTGTCTCAGACCTCCAGAAACACCAAAGGAGAACCGCCACTATGGCACGTCTCGCTGGCGTAGACATTCCCCGCGAAAAGCGGGTAGTGATAGCGCTTACCTATATCTATGGCGTGGGCAAGACCCGTGCAGACCAGACGCTGGCAGAAACCGGGATCAGCCCGAATACGCGCGTCAAGGACCTCAGTGACGCGGAGCTGCTGCAGCTGCGTGACTACATCGAAGTCAACTACAAGGTCGAAGGTGACCTCCGCCGTGAGGTAGCCGCCGACATCCGCCGGAAGGTGGAGATCGGAAGCTACGAAGGCATCCGGCACCGCCGCGGTCTTCCTGTACGCGGACAGCGTACGAAGACCAACGCGCGTACCCGTAAGGGCCCCAAGCGCACCGTGGCCGGCAAGAAGAAGGCCGCGCGCTAGTCTCTGGCAGCTCCCTAACCTGACTCGCTAGCGCTCGTCCGGCCAGGGAATCCGGCGGCCATGGGCCCACCCATTGGCTTCCTCATCAGGCGGCCCAGGATTGGTTCCATAGCTCGCCTTCGCCAGGCCCTCAGGTCCCGGCACCTCACCCATCACCTTTCGTAGGAGAAGCAATGCCCCCCAAGACTCGTGGAGCGGTACGTAAGCCGCGTCGCAAGGATAAGAAGAATATCGCGCTTGGACAGGCGCACATCAAGAGCACCTTCAACAACACCATCGTGTCCATCACGGACCCGTCAGGAGCAGTTATCTCCTGGGCCTCCGCCGGTGAAGTTGGATTCAAGGGCTCTCGTAAGTCGACCCCGTTCGCCGCTCAGATGGCAGCCGAGGCTGCCGCCAAGCGTGCGCAGGAACACGGCGTCAAGAAGGTCGACGTTTTCGTCAAGGGCCCAGGCTCAGGACGCGAAACAGCTATCCGCTCGCTGCAGGCCACCGGCCTGGAGGTTGGCTCCATCCAGGATGTCACCCCCAGCGCCCACAACGGTTGCCGGCCTCCGAAGCGTCGCCGCGTCTAATTAGCTTTTACGGTGCGAATGCCGCGCTGAATGATTCCACTACCTGGGATTGTTCAGGGCGGCGTTCGACACCGCTCCCCAAGCTAATAAGCGTTGCTTGCTAGCTGTCCCTTTCCACCATTTGTGTTGCGTCATATAGCGGATGCACCCTGAAAGGAAATGTAAGTGCTTATTGCACAGCGCCCCACCCTGACTGAAGAAGTCGTCGCCGACAACCGCTCACGGTTCGTCATCGAGCCGCTTGAGCCCGGTTTCGGCTACACCCTCGGAAACTCACTCCGCCGCACCCTGCTTTCCTCGATCCCGGGTGCAGCTGTAACCAGCATCCGTATCGACGGTGTTCTGCACGAGTTCACCACGGTTCCTGGTGTCAAGGAAGATGTCACCGAGATCATCCTGAACATCAAGAACCTGGCCGTGTCTTCCGAGCACGACGAGCCAGTTGTCGCCTACCTGCGCAAGCAGGGTCCCGGCGTCGTCACCGCGGCGGACATTGCACCGCCAGCCGGTGTCGAGTTCCACAACCCGGATCTGCACATCGCCACCCTTAACTCGAAGGGGAAGTTTGAACTCGAGCTGACCATCGAACGTGGGCGTGGCTACGTGTCGGCCTCACAGAACAAGTCCGGCGACTCGGAGATCGGCCGCATCCCGGTCGACTCGATCTACTCGCCGGTCCTGAAGGTCACCTTCCGGGTCGAAGCAACCCGTGTTGAGCAGCGCACCGACTTCGACCGTCTGATCGTCGACGTCGAAACCAAGGACGCCATCGCCCCCCGCGATGCAGTAGCCTCGGCCGGTACCACCCTGGTGGAACTGTT
Organism: Arthrobacter sp. TB 23; assembly: GCF_000294595.1. Lineage (NCBI taxonomy): Bacteria > Bacillati > Actinomycetota > Actinomycetes > Micrococcales > Micrococcaceae > Arthrobacter > Arthrobacter sp. TB 23. The sequence continues at coordinate 49,988 of NZ_ALPM01000021.1, forward strand.
CGGACTGGCTCGTGAGCTGAACACCGCCGCCGAAGGCATCGAGATTGGCCCATCGCCAACGGACGCTGCCCTGGCAGCCGACATGGCGCTGCCCATTGAAGATCTCGAGCTGACTGTTCGGTCATACAACTGCCTCAAGCGTGAGGGTATCCACACCGTGGGTGAACTCGTTGCGCGCTCCGAGGCCGACCTGATGGACATCCGGAACTTCGGTGCCAAGTCGATCGATGAGGTCAAGGCCAAGCTGGTTGAGCTGGGTCTGTCCCTGAAGGATTCCCCTCCAGGGTTCGACCTCGCGGCTCGCGCAGCAGCCATTGAAGAAGACGACGCCGCATACAGCGACGACGAGCTCTAACAACGTTAGAAAGACCTGTCCGCCGCTGATAGCGGCGGACAGGACCACTTAGAGGAGAAACAATCATGCCCACACCAACAAAGGGCCCACGTCTCGGAGGCGGTCCGGCGCACGAACGCCTGATGCTCGCCAACTTGGCCGCCTCACTGTTCGAGCACAAGCGCATCACCACCACGGTGACCAAGGCGAAGAGGCTTCGCCCCTACGCCGAGCGCCTGATCACCTTCGCGAAGAAGGGCGATCTCGCCTCACGTCGTCGCGTCCTGGGCGTCATCAGCAGCAAGAGCATCGTCCATGAGCTGTTCACGGACATCGCTCCTGCCGTTGCCGAGCGCGAAGGTGGCTACACCCGCATCACCAAGATCGGTAACCGTAAGGGCGACAACGCCCCGATGGCCGTCATCGAACTGGTTCTGGAGCCAATGTCAGCGAAGCAGTCAGTCGTTGCAGAAGCCGAGCAGTCCAAGGCGAACGCAGCTCCAGCCGCTCCGGTAGAGGCAGACTCACCAGAGTCAGCGGATTCAGCGGATTCGCCAGAGTCAGCTGACTCGGTCGATTCAGCAGATTCAGCAGATTCAGCATCGTCGGCCGAAGAGGTCGCCGCTGAGGACACCAACGTCAGCGCCGAGGCCGGCGCCGATGAGGTTGTTGTAGTCGAAGAAGGCACCACCGAAGACGACGGCAAGAAGTAATTCTTCCGCATCTGAATAAGCACCATGACTGAGCAAAAGCCCGCTGTCCTTCGTGAGGACAGCGGGCTTTTGCGTGTCCGGCTCGATCTTGCCTACGATGGAGCGTCCTTCTCCGGATGGGCCCTGCAACCTGGGTTGCTCACCGTACAGGGAGCGGTCGAGGCAGGGCTCGCAACGCTGTTGCGCCGTCCCGCTCGGCTGACGGTCGCGGGGCGCACCGATACCGGCGTCCACGCCCGCGGTCAGGTGGCTCATGTGGATCTCACCCCAGCGGAATGGTTTGGTCTCAGCCGCGGCAAGGAGATGACCCCGGAAACGGCAATGATGCGCAGGCTGGGAGCCACGATCAGCCGTGAACTCAACAAAGTCGACCGGCAGCGCCACCAGGTGCCCGCTGTCGTCGTTCTCAAGGTAGGGCTGGCCCCCACCGGGTTCGATGCCAGGTTCTCGGCGCTGTGGCGTCGTTACAGCTACCGGATCGCCGACCGTCCCGAACTGCGGGACCCCTTGGTCCGCGGCGTGACGCTCTGGCACCCCGACGAGCTGCAGGTCGACCGGATGAACGACGGCGCCCGGCTGCTACTCGGCCTGCAGGACTTCCGCTCCTTTGTGAAACCGCGGCCCGGCGCGACAACTGTCCGCGAGCTGCAGCGGTTCGACTTCAGCCGCGGCGACGACGGCGTCATCACCGCGGCCATTCAGGCTGACGCCTTTTGCCACAACATGGTGCGAGGGCTTATCGGCTCAACGTTGCGTGTGGGTGTGGGGGAGAAAGACCCCGAGTGGCTCTTCGAACGGCTCACCGCGCGCAGCAAGGAGGCGCGGTCCGTGCTCGCTGCCCCTCACCCGCTGGTCCTCGAAGAGGTCCGGTACCCCGACGACGACGGCATTGGCTCCCGCGCTGAGGAGACCCGTGCGCGCCGAGACGGCAGCGTCACCGCGCTACGGCATTAGCCGAACGCGACGATCGCAGCGAAGCACGCGGCGAGCATCGGCGGTCCAAACGGGAAAACCGAACGGGCCGACGCTTTGGTGAAGAGAAGCAGGAACACACTGATAAGGCCGCCGATGAGGAAGCCGCCGAGCAGCGTTGCCAACCAGGTGGTCATTCCGGCATAACCCCCGTAGAGACCAAGCACCGCGGCGAGCTTTACGTCGCCCATCCCGAGGCTGCCCGGTGAAACAAGTGCAAGCACAAGGTAGATGCCGAACATGGCAACACCGCCGAGGGCCGCGCCGGCCAGCCGGTTCCAGTCGCCGGACAGGCCACTGGACGCTAGGAGAAGGACCAGCGTGGTGGCCGCGAACGGCAGCAAGAGCGCGTTCGGCAGGAGCCTTGTGCGCAGATCGATCATGGCCAGCACTACCCCGAACAGGGGCAGCACAAGGAACGAAGGGGTCTCGGGTGCCCACCCGAACCGCAGGAGAACTAGTCCGGCCAGCAACGCCGTCACAGCCACGGTCACGATGCGGGCAGCGCGTGGCAAAGCCAGGACCTCGCTGCCAACAGATTCCCTCATCGGCATCCGGTCAGCCAACGACTGCCGGCGCATGGGCCATGGTTGTTGGCAGACTGACAGTGAACTTTGTACCGGTTCCGAGTGAGCTCGAGCAATGAATCGTGCCGCCGTGGCCTTCGACAATTGCCTTGGTGATGGCCAGGCCCAAACCGACCCCGGGAATCGCCGATTCCCTTGCGCTGTGAGCGCGAAAAAACCGACCGTAAATCAGCGCTGTCTCGTCCGGGGTCATACCTATTCCGCAGTCCTCGACTTCCAGCAGGACCTTTCCCTCTCCCGCATGTGCCCGGACAGTGACGGCTCCACCATCGGGCGAGTATTTGATGGCGTTCGAGAGCAGGTTATCTACCACCTGGCCCATCCTCATTGGATCGGCGATGGCCCACAGGCACTGAGGTACCTCCGAAACGAGTGTGATTCCGGCGTTGGTCGCGTGCGTCCGGGCCGACCGTATCCGGGAGGTCAGAAGAGCCGTCAGCTCGGTCGGCTTGGCATGCAGGTTGATCGAAGCGGAGGCTGCCGACAGGAGGTCCGAAACCAGGATGGAGAGGCGTTCAGCGTTCCGTCTGGCGATGCCCAGGGACTCCCGGGTATGCGGGGTCAGGACGTCCGGGGACTCGAGTACCAGGTCGAGATGGCCGAGAATGGAAGTGAGCGGTGTGCTGAACTCGTGCGTGACATTGGAGACGAAATCCTCCTTCACCGTCAGCGCCTTCGCCAGGTCGGTGACGTCCGTGAAGACGATGACTGAGCCGGTGAACTCCCCGCCGTTACCAGTCATCGGCCGGGCTGCTGTGGACACCGCCCGTTGACAGTCTCCCTCGCCGAACCAGAGAAGGTTATTGGAGAAGGATTCGCCCTCGGCGGCCCGTCGAATGGGGTGCAGCGATTCGGGTAGGGGAGTGGATCCCTTGCTTCCGAAGAACCTGATGTCTTCGTCGCAGTCTTGGGAGGACGCTCCCTGCTGGAACAGTTGCTGCTGCCGGTTGGACAGCAAGGTCCTTCCTTCCGTATCGACGGCGAGGACGCCGACGTCGACCGTGTCGAGGATGGCAGCGAGCAGTCTCTCGCGATCACCACTCTGAGCCTCAAGGGCTAACACCTCATCGGCCTTTTGCTGTAACTCCAGCCGTTGCATCCGCATCTGGAGCGTGAGGACTCTCATCACGAGGAAAAGGGCCAGCGTCATGGTCGGGAGCAACAGGGTGTCCACCAGGGATGCATAAGTGGTGGTGGAGTCCAGCAAATAGGGGAAAAGGACAATGAGGTAGGGTCCAACGAAGCTGACTATCGCGGCCAGCAGGGGCATCAGACCGGACGCAGCCAGCCAGACGACAGGGAAGGCCGCAAGCGCGCCCAGGCCAGGGACGATGTCGACGGCGCCGTTCCGGCAGAGCAAAATGGCTACAAAATCCAGGATGGGGATGGCAAGCATTGCCCCTGTTGGTAGGCGCCCCCATGGAACCAGGAAACACGCCGCGAAAAGAGCAATGGTCAGGAATAGTCCTGTGAGAAAGAGTCCGCTCAGCAGTAAATCCGGATTCAATAGCGGTGCGGTCCCGGCAATGATTACGACCGCAATCGTCAGGGGCAATTGGTGCATTGCCGCCTTTTTACGAGGGTTGAAGCCCCCTTCGAACCGTCCGAATCCGGGCAGCCACAAGCGCTCAGGCGTAGCCGAGTTTCCGGAATCATGGCGAGAGTATTCGGTTGTCGGCTTCCCCGAGCCGTCGTAACGCATGCGCCCATTATCTCCCAACAATCGGAGTTGCCTACCCTCGCACCGGGAATCTCGCATATTGATACGCAGTCGAGACGGTCTGCGGATTCAAACCGAGCAGACTCCACTGCAAAGAGTATGCTGGGGGACCGAACGGAAGTATTGTGAAATGCGGGGGGACGTATCCTTTACAGCCCAATGGCCTAGTGGCCAGACGAGCCGACAATAGGGAATGATATGAGCGATCCCGGAGTTGCAGTGGTTATCGAAGACGATGCCGATGTGCGAAACCTGGTCGATGCTGTCCTGACCCAGTCTGGATTTGAAGTTCATTCGGCGGGCTCCGGCCGCGAAGGGGTCGAGCTGGTCGGCAAACATCACGCGACCATTGTGACCCTCGATGTGGGCCTTCCGGATATCGACGGGTACGAGGTGCTCCGCAGGATCCGGCAGTCGAGTAATTGCTACGTTCTGATGCTTACGGCTCGAACCGACGAACTGGATACCCTTACTGCACTGCAATCAGGTGCGGATGATTTCATCACCAAACCTTTCCGACCACGGGAACTTCGGGCGCGGATAGCCGCAATGCTCCGTAGGCCACGGAACCCCGATGCAACAGGGGAGGGCAGCGCTCCGACTCCCGACGAAGGGGAACCCGGGGTACTGCTGCACAATGGGCTGGCGCTCAACCACGAAACGCGGACCGCGACGTTGGCGGGGAACAAACTCAGCCTCACACGCAGTGAGTTCGACTTGCTGCACGATCTCCTGCGAAGCGGCGGATCAGTCCGTACCAAAGCGAATCTGGTCCGGGTTGTCAGGGGTCACCACTACCGGGACGACGCCTATATCAGTGATGCCGACGAGCGGGCGGTAGAGGTCCATATGGGCAATCTCCGCCGGAAGCTGGGCGAGGATACGCGCGAACCCAGGTGGCTGTTGACCGTCCGCGGGGTTGGCTACAGGTTGGCGCCCAAGCGAACCTGATCCAGCGGCCATCATTCGTTCTACCCGGGAACAGCCTCAGAGCAAAGAGCCAGTTCGCGGATCGTTTGGATGCCGCACGCTTCCACGAGCGGAAGGATGTCGGCGGCTTCGATCAGGTCGTTGAGCCGGACTGATTCCTCAAGGGCGGAAGCCAGGCTGGCGAGCCGCGCTGCCCCGACCATCATCGCGCTGGTTCTGACGCTCAGCACCGCTTCCATAGCGGCGGCGTGGTCACCACGGGAAACGGTGTCCGCCAGCCGGATAAACCTTTCATCCCAAACATGGATGAAGTCGAGGATGAATGCCTTGACGGCCGACGGGTTTTCGAGCTGATCTGCAAGGGCCAGTAAGGTGTTTTGATCGATGAGGGGGACGCGGCCCTGTGGAGAAAATATCAGGGGCAGCACTGAGCGATTGGTGCGGTAGATTCCGCCACCGTGTAAACCGTCCTCACCGCTTTAGGCACGGCGCAATTTGCAGGGATCATTTATTGAGAGTACTTCGATCGCCTTTATTTCGGTCAATAGTTTGGGTTACACTGCGCAAAAGCTGCGTTATTCCTTTGCCTGGTCCGTTTATGGTAGGCCCGACCAGTGGTTGGCATAGGCTGTGATGATGACCACGTACCGACCCTCGGTCCCGGCCGACGGCAATCCCGCGCAGCGGCCGCGGGCAGGATTGCGTGAAACCCTTGACGCGCTCCCGGTGGCGGTAGCGGTACTCGATGTGGATGGCGTGATCTCGGCGGTGAATCGGGAATGGGAGCGTTTCTCTCAGCCCTTCGCCGGTATCGCAGCACCGGTCGCCGGGGTGTCCTACCTGACGGAGTGTGTCGCGGCGGCGGCGGAAGGTGATAGCGCCGCTGTCGAGGTTTCAACTGGTCTCCACGCTGTCCTGAGCGGGGTCCATCAAAACCTTGCACTTGAGTATCCGTCTCAGGGCGGTGAACGCTGGATTCGCACGCGCATCTGCAGGAGTGACAGCGGCGGTCTGGTCGTCACCCACATCGACATTACGCCGCAGCGAGTGGCCCAGCTGGAAAGCTCCTTCCAAGCGTCGCTGCTCGACGCCGTCGGGCAATCAGTAGTCGCAATTGATTTACAAGGGCGGATTACCTATTGGAACGATGCCTCGGCGCAGATGCTGGGGTGGAGCGCGGGGGATGCGGTTGGGCGGCACTTCGCGGATCTCGCCCTGTTCGACAACGGCACCAGAGCCGCGGCGATCATTGCCCAGGTATCGTCCGGAAAGCCGTGGTCTGGTGAGCACTGGACCAAGCACAGAAACGGTCGACGCCTGTCCGTTTACTCGACAATCACCCCGCTCTATGACAAAGCCGGGCAGGTAATTGCGGTGATTGATGTCTCCACGGACACGACCGAATCGAATCGCGCCCAGGCTGAAATGGGCCGGCTGTCGAGTCTGGTCGAATTCTCGAACGATGCGATAAACGGTGCAACCCTCGAGGGGATTATCACTAGTTGGAATGCAGGAGCTGAGCGGATCTACGGTTATTCGCCGGAGGAAGCGATTGGCCGTAGCGTGCTGATGCTCTCGCCGGAGGAACGTTCCGGTGCGGACGAGGAGCTACGCGACAAGCTCCGGCGGGGGGAGCCCGTCATCGGCCAGCTGGTTCGGGGGATGCGGAAAGACGGATCGGTGTTGGACATTTCGCTCACGCTATCCCCGATGTATGACGAGCAGGGACAATTGGTCGGTTCATCTGCGGTCGCCCGTGATGTGTCTGAAATCAACAGGCTGCGCGCCGCTTCTGAACTGGAGCGGGACCGGCTTGCAGCTGCCCAGGAAATGGCCCACGTTGGGTCCGTGGAGTGGGATGCCCATGCCGACCGGGTCTGGCGGTCTGACGAATATTGCAGAATCCATGGGCTGCCGGTTACGGCGGAGGGCGCGCGCGGGCCACTGTTGAGTGCGGTGCACCCGGAGGACCGCGACCGTATTGCCCTCCTGTGGAAGGACTTTATGGACCGTGGGATGTCAGTCGACTTCACCTACCGTGTGGGAGGCCAGGGCGCGGACGTGCGATGGGTTTACGCCAGGGCAGTTCTTGAGCGGGACGACGACGGCGAGCCGGTCAAGATGTTGGGGACGGCGCTGGATATTACCGAGCGGAAGCTGGGGGAACAGGCGCTAGAACGGCTGGCGTTCAGGGACCCGCTGACCGGCCTGGCGAACCGGGCGCTGCTCACGGAGAGCATTCAGGAGGCTCTGGCCGAGTGCGCGCTGAGAGGCTCACAAGTTGGAGTGCTCTTCCTCGACGTGGACCGTTTCAAGGTCATCAACGACGGACTGGGCCACGCTGCAGGGGATAGCCTTTTGGTCCAGCTGTCGTCCCGGTTGCTGGGCACTGTTCGACCTGAGGACACACTGGCCCGTTTCGCTGGTGACGAGTTCGTCATTGTCTGCGCGGATATGACCGAGGATAGCGCGACGAAACTCGCCCGCCGGATCCGTGCAGCAGTGCAAATACCGTTTGAGCTTCTGGACCGGGAAGTGTTCGTGGATGTCAGTATCGGCATCGCGATCTCCTCTGTCGATGACACCCCGGAATCCCTGCTGCACAATTCCGATGCCGCGATGTATCGGGCCAAGGTGAGCGGGAGGAACAAGGCAATCGTCTTTGATGAGGCAATGCACCGGCGAGCGGCTTTGCGGCTGGCCGTCGAGACGGAACTGCCGCGTGCAATCGAACGCGATCAATTGCAGGTTCATTACCAACCGGTGATCGATGTGGCGAACGGTAAACCAGTTGGATTTGAAGCCCTGGTGAGATGGCAACACCCGGAACACGGGCTGATTGGGCCTGACTCGTTCATTCCGGTCGCTGAAGAAACCGGTCAGATTGTTCCGATCGGGTTATGGGTGCTCAACCAGGCTCTCCAGCAGGTGAAGTGGTGGAAGGCGAACCTGCCCGGTGCGGAAGAATGGCGGATGGCGGTGAATCTTTCGGCGCGGCAACTGCAGGACGCAGGCCTTCACTCAGCAGTGGGCGCCGCCATTCGGGCGGCGGGGATTGAACCGTCGGCAGTGATCCTGGAAATCACCGAATCTGTCCTGATGGGCGACGCCGACCAGTCACTAAAAACGCTGACCAAACTCCGCAGCCTCGGGATTGGCATTGCCGTTGATGACTTCGGGACAGGCTACTCCTCATTGAGTTATCTCAGACGCTTTCCCGTCACATCATTGAAAATTGACCGGTCATTCATCGACGGTCTGGGTGGTAGCGACGTGCACGCTGGCCCGATTGTGGAAGCCATTGCCGCGATGGGGCAGGCTCTGGGGCTACGGGTAGTGGCTGAAGGGGTGGAGACCGCTGAGCAACTGGACGAGCTGTCCCGGATGCAGGTGCCCATTGCGCAGGGGTACCTGTGGTCGCCGGCTCTGCCAGCGGATCAGGTGCCCGCGTGGTTCGCCGCGCACCAGGCGCAAGCGGCTATTGAGTTACGGTGAGGAAGACATTAATCCCTGCGGGTCCGAGCAAGACAATAAACAACACCGGCAGAATGCAGACCATCAAAGGGAATAGCACTTTTACTGGGATCTGCATGGCTTTTTCTTCTGCGCGTTGACGCCGTTTCACTCTCATCTCGCTTGCCTGCACCCTAAGCACAGCCGAGATCGATATGCCGTAACGGTCAGCCTGCACAATCGCGTTGACAAACTTTCGAAGGTCAGGGGTGTTCGTCCGGGCGAGCAGTGCAGTGTACGCGTCGCGTCGGCCCATACCCAACTGCATGTCCTGGAGGGTGCGGACCAACTCGGCTGCAAGCGGACCTTTCCCGTTCTGTCCTGCACGCGCCATGGCCGAATCGAATCCCAGCCCCGCTTCGACTGCAATGGTCATCTGGTCGAGAGTGTCGGGCAGCTCAAGCGCGATTGCAGTTTGGCGTTCGGTTCCCTTGCTGTAGACCAGCAAGTCGGGCACGAAGTAGGCGACGCCGGTGGCCGCTAGGACCAGCAGTATGCTTTTGCCGCCAGGATTCGCACCAAGGTAAAGAGCCCCGAAAATGGCCGCCAAACTACCAAGTGCAATTTTGGCCGTTACGAGCCGTCTCAGCGGCCAGGTTGGTGGACGTCCCGCGAGAGCGAGTTGGCGATCGAGTTTCGCGACAAGAAGATCCGGTGTAAATCGGCTCGCAATAGCCTCGATTCGACTGTTGCTCCGCTTCTTTACCCCAATTTCTCCAACGAAGCCTCTTTGAAGGTTGGTCTGCATGCCCTTTCGACCCGGCGCCCGGACCCCGAATATGGACCAAGCAAACAACAGAAAAGCCGTCGGGATTGCGCAGATTGCAAAGATTACTAGAGGTGGCATGACTGTTTTCTTCCTAGGGCCAGATGTGATCTGCTTGGTGACTAAAACTTGATTGAGATGACCTTCTTTAGCCAGATCGCACCAACGATGAGCAAGATTACCGAGGCCCCCATCAGAATGAATCCGATTGGATGTTGGAGCAACGGGTCCATATAGCCGGGACTGATCAGCAGCAGCACACCACCGAGCACGAATGGCAGTCCCATCAGAATTAGGGCCGAAAGTTTGCCTTCGGCAGCGAGAGCAACTACCTGACGTCGAATTTGATTACGTTCCCGGATGGTCTGACCCACCTGATCTAAGACGGTAGCGAGATTCCCACCTACCTCGCGGTGGATTGCAATAGCCTGGGCGACCCAGGAAAAGTCTTCGGACTGCATCCGCAAGGATGCATCATCGAGTGCTTCGCCGAGGTCCCGACCGAGCCGCGTCTCGTTGATGATTCGTGTGAACTCTTCAGCGGTTGGTTCCTCCGAGTCAGCTGAGACGGCATCTATGGCGCGAAGTAGACTATGACCCGCCCGCAGCCCCCCAGCGAGCAGTTGCAAGGTATCGTCAAGCTGATCGGCAAACTGCTTACGGCGTCGCGAGATTAGGAACCCGAGGGTCACTTTGGCTATAAGCGGTACCGCCACCGCAAAGATCATCGCGATGAGGGACCCGGACAAGATTAGGCCGACGCATGCGGCGAGAAGTGCCCCTACACCGGTTAACACGATAAAATCTGCAGGTCGAATCTTTAGTCCGGCGTCCTCGAGCCTGCCGGCCATTCCGGCCATAAGATTTCGACGTTTGAGGAGCCTGTCAATCATTCTTGTTGTCAGCGAAGCCAATTGGGTTAACTGAGTTGAGGCCGGTGCTGCGGATGTCCTGCTACGGTTCAATGCGTTTTTGGGTCTCCGCGGAATAAGTACGAGAAATATTGCCGCGGCTAGTGCGGCGAAGCATGCCGCTATCCCTAGGATCAGCTGGGTGACCGGTGGGTCGGTCGTCACCGGTCGTTCCTGCCATTCAGCGGGGAGCCGAAAACACTGGGCGAGAGTTCTATGCCTAGATCTCTGAACTTGTCAGTGAACTTGGGCCTCACCCCGGTTGCTACCGGCGTTCCGAGGAAGCGACCGCTGGAATCGAGACCGGCGCTATAGTCGAAGACGAAGGCATCCTGGAGGGTCACTATCTCACCTTCCATGCCTTGTACCTCCGTCACGTGCGTAACCCGTCTGGTGCCATCACGCAGTCGGGTGAGCTGGACGATCACATCGACCGCGGCGGCTATCTGTTCGCGGACCGCCCGTAAAGGAAGGTCCATACCTGCCATAAGCACTAGGGTTTCAAGGCGTGCTATTGCATCCCGTGGAGAGTTTGAGTGCACGGTGGACAAAGAGCCATCGTGCCCGGTGTTCATAGCTTGGAGCATGTCTAGCGTTTCGCCACCGCGAACCTCGCCAACTACGATGCGGTCTGGACGCATTCTTAGTGAGTTGCGTACCAGGTCCCGAATAGTGATTTCGCCTTTGCCTTCGATATTGGTGGGCCTGCTCTCTAGCCGCACCACATGGTCCTGCTGCAGTTGCAGCTCGACCGCGTCTTCAATGGTGACAATCCTTTCGCCCTCGGGGATAAAGGAGGACAGGACATTCAGCAAGGTCGTTTTACCGGTGCCGGTGCCTCCCGAAACGATGATGTTCAGGCGGGCTTTGACGCAGGCATCCAGCAATTCAGCCATGTCCGGTGACAGGGTCCCGAAACCGATCAGGTCGTGAACCTGAAACGGATCCGTAGCGAATTTGCGGATGGTTAGGGATGAGCCGTTGACGGCCAGCGGAGGTATTACCGCGTTGACGCGGGAGCCATCTGCCAGACGTGCGTCCACCAGTGGCGACGATTCATCGATTCGGCGTCCCACCCGGGAGACGATACGTTCAATGACTTTCCGAAGGTGTTCTTCTGAAGCGAACCGCACTCCGCTGCGGGTCAGCTTCCCCTTGTGTTCGACGTAGATCATGTTCGGTCCGTTGACCATGATTTCAGTGATGTCCTCGTCATCAAGCAGATGTTGCAGCGGACCATAGCCCAACACGTCGTCGCTTACCCCACGTATGAGCCGCTGCCGTTCCTCCTTTGAGAGAGGAACTTCCTCCTCCTCGACCACCTGGGTCAGCTCTTCTTGTACTAAAGCGTGAAGTTGTTCCTCCGTGAGCGCAGAGTCGAGCAGCCTGTTACCCAGGCGCTCGAACAAGATGGTTCCTGCCCTGTCCTTCAACTTCGCGAGCGCGTCCCTTGCCGGGGGCGCCGCCGCCGCTGCAGCCGGCTTGCTGGGCCGAGATGATTGGCTACCCGTCAGCTTGGTCGGTGCTATTGCAGTTCTTGGTTGATCCGGTGGGGGTCCCTCTTGGTCCAGAAGAGGGCTGGGCGATCCGCCTGACGATCGTCGCGCAGCATCTAGGCGTTGTGCGAGATTCATGATTTACCTCCCCGGTGGCGTCCCCGTCCTTTGGGGCTGACGGCCGCCGGAGGGTTGAAACGGAGAAGCAGCCTCCGAAGGGCCTTCGAGGCGGGATCCCTCTTCTTCCCTTGCAGGAGTGGCAGACCTTGGTTGGTCGAAATCCGGACAGGCCGTGACGAGGGGATGACAATATCTACTTTTGTTCCCAAGGTCGCCTCTACATCGGCGAGCGTCAACCCGTCGCGTTGGTCTGCACTGTTGAGCACTATGTGCCGGTGAATCGGAGTTAGTCCCAGCTCCTTCAGCACGTCAAGTTCCTTCCTTAGCCCGCGTACGCTCGGCACGTCCATTCCGCTGACGAACACGTAGTCGGTGGCCTTATCCAGCGTCGCCAGAGTATGGTCTGAAAGGCCCGGCGACGTATCGACTATGACATAGCGGTATTGGCTCGCCAATTGATCAAGTAGGTGTGCCACATCCTCACCGGTAACGTCGTCCGCCGAGTCAGGAAGATCCGGGGCGCAGAGAGCGAAGAGCCCGGTCGGGTGGGCGCTGAGAAAGGACTTCAAGACCATCGTGTCGCGTCTGGCCGGTCCATGGACAGCGTCGGTCACTGAATGGTCCGGCGAGATCGACAGGGCACTCGCCACGTCGCCGAACTGCAGGTCAAGATCTACCAGCACAGTGGCATGGGGAGCAGTGCCAGCCAACCCAACCGCGAGGTTGCTGGCAACAGTGGTCTTGCCCGCACCACCCTTGGGCGATACAACTGCAATAACCCTGCCATTAGCCGAACTGCTTGACTCTCCGGAGGAAAGACTGGCAGCACGGCGGCGAATGGCGGCACTGCGGGTGGCTCGATGAAGTAGGACGCTCAGGTCTGCCACATCAGCTTCGGGTTCTACTACGTCCCGGATCCCGGCGCGCATAGCGCTGAGCACGACGGAGGGGCTCGGCGTGGTCGCCAGAAGCACGCTGACCTCGGGGAACTGCACTTCGAACTGGTCAGCCAGTGCAAGAGCATCGTCGAGTGGAACTCCCGGCCCCAGTATCAGAACATCCAATAGTCGGGGATCGGGAAGTTGGTCCACTAGTTCCCGGGATCCTGAAGGGAAGCCGCCACCGACCCAAGCATGAATTTCACCTTCCAGGGCGCCCGATGCTGCTTCCTTCAGCCGCTGGTGAAACTCTGGTGCGGTAGTGACTATTGCGTAGCGGCTCATTCGTAGATCTCGTCTGCGGTGATCCGCCTCGCGCCGTCTTCGGTAGCGGTGGCAGGCTCCTTGGAGAGCCAGATTCTGCCGAATTCTTGACCGTAGACGATTTTCTCCGCGTCCATAACGGGGCGTGCCAGAGTCACAAGCAAGCTTCCGGCCGGAATGGGGGTGGAAGCGGTCGCATTCGATTCCTCAGCTTGCTCTGGCAGCCCCTGAATGCTGGTAACCAACACTTTGTGCAAGGTTAGGTGCGTAACCGCCAGAGGATTGACTTCGCCACCCCCATCCAACGAGATGAAAACCCCCACTGTGTCGCCGGGAACTATTTGACCGCCGACTGCCCGTTGGGGTTCGAGGAGAATAGTCACTTCCTGCATCCCTTCCGGTACGGCCACCTTTTCGTCCACACTGGCTTCCGCCGGATCCACGAACCTCGTGCGGAGTACCTGTTCGCCTGCCATCAGCTGGGTACTTGTAACCAATCCAGCTACTTCTTCTAGGCTGGCAATTGCGTCTGTGGGTACGACCTTCGTTGGTACAGATTCGACGTCTACAAAGTCGATCAGACTTTCTGCAGGCGCGCCTTCCGGGACAGTAAGACCGTCTCGGATTACCAAAACTGACTGTGTCTCAGTGCCAGCAAAGGCACGCTGCTCGGATGTGCTGACGTACTGCACGAGCAGAATGGCCCCCACAACTGCAAGTAAGACAGCTGCTATGGCACCGATAATTCGACTCTTCACCGTGGTATCCCTACTGGCTTAGCGTGACAAAAAAGGCATTCAACTCGTCGCCGCCGAGTTCCTCAACACCGAATGATTCAAGGTCTTCGAGCGATACCAGGGTGATGAACTTGCCCCGGATTCCTGCCGCCGGTTGATCGGGATGCTTATCGTTGGGCCAGCTGTGAGCAGTGACGTAGAAGGCTGCAAATCCATCCACTGAATATTCCACATGGCTGCCATTGCCTGACTTCTCGACATAGACAGGCAATAGAATAGTCTTGCCGTCAATGTCGCAGTTCTGGGGGGCGCTCTTGCCAGGTTGGCCGGCAATCACTTCATCGACATCAACGGAGGCGCTGCAGCTCTTCTTCTCGCTTTCCTCAAGCCAGCCGAAAGCTCCGGGGAGGGACTTTCCCGACGCATCGATACATGTTGAGTCGACGGTAATCCAGATCTCTTGATCTGACGGTGTCTGATCAAAGAGGCATTTGGGGGCGGTAAAGGGGAACACCGTTGCCTTTGAGGGGCTGCCCCAAGAGGCCGTGGCGCGTGCGCCTACCGCGGTCGAGCTAATTCCAAGGATGGGGGCGAACCAGTGCTGGACGGCTGGCTGGCCGGTCGGCGTCAACGTGGTGGTGGTCACGACGACGGAGTTTGCAATTGAGAGATCGGCCACCGCGGCAGCGCGTGAATCGTTAGCATTCGCACCAGCGAGGTCTGTTGCGGTGGCTGCCGCAAGAATAGGGTCGCATAAGTCCTGATATGCACAATCCTGAGCGATTGCTAGGGCAGCAGCGTCAGCCCCGTTCTGCAATTGAGCGCGTTCGAAGTAAAGCATGCCCACATCGATCACGAGGGCAGTCATACCGAGTACCAAGACCATGAGTAGTGCTGTCATGACGGCTATCGCGCCATCTGCCTCGTTCTTCAGCCTCCGCATCGCATGACACCTCTTCCAGTAAGTGGGATCGCATCAGCGAAAAGACCAGCAAGTAGATCGATCGTGTATGTAATTGTGACTGTCGTATCACTGGAGGTTGTGCATGGTGTAACAAAGACCTGAGCCGGGTCAAGGATTGGGTTTAGCCCGGGAGCAGACGAGATGGCGGTGGAAACTGCCACGTCTGCATCCTTTTGGATAGCCATCACCCGAACGGCCTCCCTGGCCGCGGAAGTCACCTGAATTTGGGCGTTGAATACCCGCCCAAACTCAACGATTCCAAGTAGGATCACGAGCAGCATCGGAACGACTAAGGCAAATTCCACCGCGGCGGCACCGGATTCGGAACGCAACCGTTTCATTAGATCTTCCGTAGAGTACAGGCGGCAGCNCTGCCGCACCCTTTGTTGATGTGTCGCCGTGCCCAGCGGGGTGGATTTGAGCAGTCTCTTAAGTCGTTGGCAGGATGCCGAGTCGGCCGCCAAGCCCATTAAAGAAGGTGCTGAGTTGGGGGCCAAATACGGTAAGCCCACCAATCAGGACAACCGCGATGAGCCCAACCATCAGGGCGTACTCAACGGCGGTTGCGCCGGTCTGTTCGCGGCGAAGGCGTTCGGTGGCTTTGATGCCAAGGACGTGCAGGGTGGCAAAGAGAGAGACCATGTAATGCTCCTGGGAATGAGGTAAACGGTACGCCGGATGAGAACCGACGCTGGATAGAAAGTAGCATTAGCAACTCCTTGAATACGGGTGCTTTTCTTATCCTGCGTAAACCCTGCGCAGAGGTTGCCGATACTGCGGATTAGCTGGGCCAATCGGGCGACACCAAGCGGAAACCTGCGTCTAAGTACGGTGCTATGTCCTTCCATGACCAGGAGCGATGTTCCCGGATCTCCGACTTGTCGGGGGAGCTAGGTCTCAAAATCAGGTGTAATGCAAACTAATCAGTTTCCCATCGATGCTCTGCACATCGATCGGCGTCTCGTAGATGGCGGAAAGTATCTCGGGCCGCATGATGGTCTCAACCGGGCCCTGGTGGATGATCCTTCCGCTGGCCATCGCGACGATCTCGTCCGAATAGACCGAAGCGAAATTGATGTCATGCATGACCAGAACCACCCGCTTACCCATGTCATCGGCGGCCCGGCGCAGCAGGCGCATGATTTCAACAGCATGCCGAAGATCCAGGTTGTTCAGCGGCTCATCGAGAAGGACATAGTCGGTGTCCTGCGCCAGCACCATCGCGATGAACGCCCGCTGTCGCTGCCCACCAGACAGCTCGTCGAGGAAGCGAAACTGAAGTGCCGTCAGATCGAGGTAACGCAGGGCCTCGTCAATCCGTTTCTTGTCATCGTTGGTGAGTCGCCCCCGGGAGTGTGGGTAGCGTCCGAAAGCCACGAGTTCGCCCACCGTCAGGCGTGCAGTGAGGTGGTTGTCCTGATGCAGCATGGCAATCTTTTTCGCCAGGACCCTGCCCGACGTCGTCCTGATGTCCAGCCCATCAATTTCGACAGTGCCATGATCCATCGACAACAGACGTCCAACGATCGAGAGCAGCGTCGACTTGCCGGCGCCGTTGGGGCCAATGATTGACGTGACCCCAATCCGACCGAGGTCCAGATCGACGCCGTCGACAACTGCCTGCGAGCCGTAGCTTTTTGTTACCCCTCGTAACGTGATCATCGGGGTCCCTTTCTGATCAGGAGAATGACGAACAAAATTCCGCCAGCAAACTCGATGATGATGCCCAGTGCCGTATTGAAGCCGAAGACCTGCTCGAGAATGAGCTGACCACCAACGAGAGCAATGATGCCCAGCAGGACCGTTCCGGGCAGCACCACGCGGTGCCGGCTGGATCCGGTAAGCGCATACGCGAGGTTTGCGACAATCAGCCCAAAGAAGGTGATCGGCCCGACCAGTGCGGTGGACACTGAAACCAGGACGGCGATTAAGACCAATACGGTCATCACGGTCCGTCGGTGGTTGACGCCCAAACCTATTGAGTGGTTCTCGCCCAGCGCCAGGACGTCGAAGACTGGGAGCAGCCGGACTCCGACCAACAGGCAGATCAGAACCGCTACCGCGGAGATGACAATGAGCTCCTCGTTCACCGCGTTGAAGCTTGCGAAAAACGAGTCCTGCAGCACGGCGAAGGCTGCGGGGTCGAGCATCCGCTGGATGAATCCGGAGATGCTTCGGAAGAGCACCCCGAGGATGATCCCAACCAGGATCATCAGATGCAGGCTGCGCCGTGCCCCGAAGAACAGCCAACGAAAGAGGAGGGTAGAGAACAGGACCATCGCGCCCACCTCCACTACCCACTTGAGCCGGTCATCGATTGTTGCGAGGGTCAGGGCACCGAAGCTGAAGACAATCAACGTCTGGATCAGCACATAGAGCGCATCGAAGCCCATGATGGACGGGGTCAGGATCCGGTTGTTGGTGACGGTCTGGAAGAGGACCGTTGAGACGCCGACGGCGATGGCCACGAGCGTCATGGCTGCGACTTTCCGCGCGCGGAACGGCACTGCAAAATCCCAGCTGCCAACGATTCCCACGGTGAGGAAGCAGACGATGCACCCGAGGGCCAGCAAACTCAGGACCACGAGCACTGCGGCTGGTCGGTTGGGCCGCCAACTCCCGGGCGCTCGCGGAGGCGAAGCTACCGATTTAGTGGACACGGCCAGGGCTCCTCAAAAGCAGGTAAAGGAAGATTGCAGCCCCCACCACGCCGACGACGACGCCCAACGGTATCTCGTAAGGGAAACGCACCAGGCGACCGATCATGTCGCAGACAAGGACAAACCCGGCTCCCAGGACCGCGACCCAGGGCATCGAGTTCCGGACGTTGTCTCCCATCATCAGACTGACGACGTTGGGTACGACCAGCCCCAGAAACGGAATGACGCCGGCCGTGACGACGACGACGGCGCTGACGACCGACACGATCACAAGACCAAAGATCAGCAGGCGCCCGTAATTGAGTCCAGCGTTGTTGGTGAACTGCTGTCCCAACCCCGCGACGGTGAATCGGTTGGCTGCCAGGTAGGCAATGACCGTCATGGCGAAGGCAACCCAGAGGAGCTCGTACCGGCCCCTGAGGATTCCCGAGAAATCACCGGTCATCCACACGCCGAGGGTCTGCAGCAGGTCAAGGCGGTAGGCATAGAAGGTGGTCACCGCACCGATGATGCCGCCCAGCATGATGCCAACCAGGGGAACCAGCACGATCGACCGGACCGGGATGCGCCGCAGGATCAACAGAAAAAGGGAGGTTCCGGCAAGGGCGAAGAGTGCGGCCACCAGCATTTTCCCCATCAGGGAAACCTCTGGAAGGAAGACTGTTGCGACCAGCAATCCCAGGGCAGCTGATTCAGCAGTGCCGGTGGTACTGGGCTCGACGAACTTGTTGCGCACCAGCATCTGCATGATGAGACCGACCACCGACATGGAAATGCCGGTCAATACCAGCGCGATGGTCCGCGGCACCCGGCTGGCGAGGAGCAGGAAGGCCGCCTCGCTATCGGCCCCACCCCGTAGCAGGCTCGCCGGGGTGACGTCGCTGACGCCGATGAAGGTGCTGCCGACCGCCAGCGCCACTACGGCCACCCCGGCAAGGGGCAGCAGCAGTGGCGCTGGGCCGCGGCGACGGACCGTGGGAGCGGCCGGGGCCGTGCTGGAGGTGCGCAGGGCCTGGGGGCCGATTAGGACAGCCCGTCGATGACGGAATCGACCATGTCGTTCACCGCGGTGAGACCGCTCATGACGATGTACCAGGGCACCGGATCCAGATACACCACCTGGTCTTCACTCCACGCGGTGCTTTTGGCAACTACCTCGTTGTCGAGGACTTCCTGTGCGTTGGCACTACCGGACTCGCCGACCGCTGCATCACGGTCGATGACGAAGAGCCAGTCCGGGTTGGTTTCGAGCAGGAATTCGTTGGATACCGGATCCCCGTGGGTTTCCGCCTCGACGTCGGCCACTGCTGGTTCCAGGCCAAGCTCGTCGTGCAGCCAGCCGAACCGGGACCCCGGCCCATAGGCGGTAATCTCCCCGGCGCTCGTCATGACGATCAGGCCGGTTCCAGCGTCCCCTGCCACGGACTGTGCCTCGTCGATCTTCGCTGAGACCTCCTCCAGAGCGGCATCCGTCTCGGCCGTCTTGTCGAAGACCTCGCCGAGCGTCTCCACGTTCTGGGTGAAGCTTCCCAGATAGTCTTCCCAGTCCAGGGTCAGGTCGATGGTCGGGGCAATCTTGCTCAGCTCGGCGTACGCCTCTGAGGACCGGTTGGCGACGATGATAAGGTCCGGTTCGGCAGCATTGACCGCCTCGTAGTCCGGCTCGAAGAGAGTTCCCATATTCTGGTAGTCAGCACTGGAGTACTTCTCGAGGTAATCCGGCAGGTTTTCCTGCGGGAGTCCGGCGACAGGCACCCCGAGGGTGTCCAGTGTGTCGAGCGAAGCCATGTCGAAGGTGACGACGGTTTCGGGAACGCCCTCCAGGACGGTCTCGCCCTGGGCATGTTCAATCGTGAGCTCAGTGGCAGCTGACTCCGACGTTTCGCTGGTCGCGTCGGTGCTGCTGGCTGCTGTCCCGCACCCCGCAAGGACGAGCGCCGTCGTAATGACAGCCGCGGGAAGGGCAACGGTCCGGCCCATGATGTTCTTCACCTGGAAACTCCAATCGACATGTGTGTCCGCGGCACTTCCTGCCGGAACAATTAGGAAAGGCTAACCTAACCTTAAGTTTCCGTTTTCGGCAAAATCCCCGGATCCACGCCTTCACCAGGGCAACCTCCCGCCGTCGAGATAAGCCAGCGCAGGGCTCGCTTTGACCTGAGGCACAGCTTCGCGCTAATCTTGGTAGTCGTTGTGCGTATCCCACCTCGATACGTCCATGTCCGCGTGGCGACTCGGTTGCAGAGTCACCTGGCCCGCGGATATGGCCGAGATAACCGGGATCACTGGCTTTCAGCCCTCACCTGAAGTTCCGGTAGCGCATGCATAAGCTGAGCTTTCGCGCGGGGATTCAAGTCCCGGTTGCGAAGGCGTCACCGAACAAGAAACGAAGGCAAAAACCGTGCGTACGTACACCCCGAAGCCAGGCGACATCAACCGCCAGTGGCACGTCATTGACGCCACCGACGTTGTCCTAGGCCGACTTGCCAGCCAGACCGCAACACTGCTGCGCGGAAAGCACAAGCCGACCTTTGCACCCCATATGGATATGGGCGATTTCGTCATCATCATCAACGCCGAGAAGGTAGCCCTCACCGGCGCCAAGCTCGAGCAGAAGCGTGCATACCGCCACTCCGGGTTCCCGGGTGGCCTCTCGTCGGTCAACTACGCAGAGCTGCTGGAACAGAATCCAGTCCGCGCTGTGGAGAAGGCTATCCGAGGCATGCTTCCCAAGACTTCCCTGGCTGCTCAGCAGATCGGGAAACTGAAGGTCTACCGCGGTGCTGAGCACCCACACGCTGCTCAGCAGCCGAAGACCTTCGAAATTACCCAGGTCGCCCAGTAGTCCTGGCCACCACACACTAAGAAATTAATTCAAGGAGAACCGTGGCTCAGAACACTGAAGAGCTGAATGAACCAACTGAGGAGCTCACGAGCTACACCTCAGAATCCGGCGAGACCACCGAGGCTGTAGCCAAGGAACGTCCCGCATTGACTGTTGGCGGCGGAGCCGTTGGGCGTCGCAAGGAAGCAGTTGCACGGGTCCGGCTCGTACCGGGTACCGGCAAGTGGATTGTCAACGGCCGCGAACTGGCCGATTACTTCCCCAACAAGCTGCACCAGCAGGAAGTCAATGATCCGTTCAAGATCCTTGACCTCCTTGGCTCCTACGACGTCGTAGCCCGCATCCACGGTGGTGGCCCATCCGGCCAGGCCGGTGCGCTGCGCCTCGGCGTCGCCCGTTCCCTGAACGAGATTGACCGCGAGAACAACCGTGCCATCCTCAAGAAGGCTGGCTTCCTGACCCGTGACGCACGAGTGATCGAGCGTAAGAAGGCTGGTCTGAAGAAGGCTCGCAAGGCGCCTCAGTACTCCAAGCGCTAGCCAACCACGTGGGCCGGCGCGCTTCCACTTCGGATGCCCGGCCTTCAGTGGTCCTAACGCCCGTCCGGTTACCGGACGGGCGTTAGGTGTTTAAGATAGGGATCGATTCCCCTGAACTAGGATGTACACCGATGAGTAGATTATTTGGGACCGACGGCGTCCGCGGACTGGCAAACGACCTGATCACCCCGGAGCTGGCAATGCAGCTGGCTCAGGCGGCTGCAGTGGTGTTGGGCCACCGCAAGTCCGAGGGTAGACGGCCGACAGCAGTGATCGCGCGGGACCCCCGCATCAGCGGTGACTTCATTGCTGCGGCGGTGGAAGCCGGTCTGGCCGGTGCTGGGGTTGACGTGTACGACGCCGGAATCCTCCCCACTCCCGCTGCGGCATTCCTGGTAGCCGATCTGGACGCCGATTTTGGGGTCATGATCTCGGCTTCACACAACGCGGCGCCCGATAACGGCATCAAGTTCCTGGCCCGCGGCGGGAAAAAGCTCGACGACCAGATTGAAGATGCCATCGAGCTGGAGCTGACCCGGCCCGCGCTGCGGCCCACCGGAGGGGACGTCGGGCGGATCCAGCGGTTCGCCGACGCCGAAGATCGCTACGTGGTCCACCTCCTGCAGACCCTCCCCAACCGCCTCGAGGGCGTGAAGGTGGTGCTGGACTGTGCCCACGGCGCCGCCAGTGGCTGCTCCCCGCAGGTCTTCGCCGACGCCGGCGCCGAAATTGTGGTGATCGGCGCCGATCCTGACGGGATCAACATCAACGACGGCTACGGCTCCACCCATCTCGGTCCCCTGCAGGCTGCGGTGCTGGAGCATGGTGCTGATCTGGGGATCGCCCACGACGGCGACGCCGACCGCTGCCTCGCCGTCGACCATGAAGGAACAATCGTCGACGGCGACCAGATCATGGCGATCATGGCTGTGGCAATGAACGCGGCCGGCACGCTCAAGGACAACACGCTGGTTGCAACCGTGATGAGCAACCTTGGCCTGAAGCTCGCCCTCCGTGATGCGGGGATCAGTCTCAGGGAAACCGGTGTGGGTGACCGTTACGTGCTCGAGGGCATGCGCGACGGCGGGTACAGCCTGGGCGGCGAACAGTCGGGTCACGTGATCTTCGCGCAGTACGCCACCACGGGCGACGGCGTCTTGACCGGCCTCCAGCTCGCCGCTCAGGTGGCGCGTACCGGGCGGTCGCTCAAGGAACTGTCCCAGATCATGAACAAGCTCCCTCAGGTGCTGATCAACGTCAAGGGTGTGGACAAGGCAGCGGTGACCACCAACGAGCATGTCCAGCAGGCAGTGCTCGAGGCGCAGGACGCGCTGGGGGAGACCGGCCGGGTGCTGCTTCGTCCCTCCGGGACCGAGCCGGTGGTCCGGGTCATGGTGGAAGCCGCCGACATGGAGACAGCGCAGCGCACCGCGGACCGTCTCGCCGAGACAGTGCAGCATCGGCTGGCCCTCACTCCGGCGTAGTCAAGAGGTCGTGGTAGTCAAGAGTTTCCCGGCCCGCCCTGCTCACAGGGGCGGGCTAGCGGCGAGCGGCGAGGCTGTCCCTGATCTCGGTGAGCAGTTCGATCTGGGGATCCACGGCGGGTTCCTGCTCGACGATTCCGAGGTGCCGGTTGCGTCGTTCGATCATCTTGTTCATTGGAAGCACGACGACGAAGTAGATCGCCGCTGCTACCAGCAGGAAGTTGACGACCGCGGTCAGCAGGACCCCGAACAGAATGTCGTTCCCGTTGATCGTGACTTTCGCGAAGTCGTCGAAGTTCGGGGATCCCACCAGCGCCGAGACCAGCGGCATGAACACCGAATCGACCAGCGCTTTGACAACGGCGCCGAACGCCGTACCCAGTACCACTGCGACCGCAAGGTCGATGACGTTGCCCTTCATGATGAAGGTCTTGAATCCGTTTAGCATTCGTCTAGGATATCGGCTTAGCCGTAGTCGGGCGCTTCGGGCAGCCCGAAGAACTCCTCCAGGGTTTCCACTCCGTCAGCCCTCATGGCCGCAGAAGTGTCTGTCCCGACGAAACGGTAATGCCAGGATTCCGCGAGGAACCCGGTGGTTTCCTGCCGGCCCTCCGGGTATCTGAGGATGAACCCGAACTCGTGGGCGTTATCCGCTGCCCAGCCTGCTGCCGTCGTGTCGCTGAAGCAGGACCGGAGGGTGCAGGCGCCGTCATCCTGACCGATATCGAAGGCGAGCCCGGTCTGGTGCTCCGAGAAGCCCGGTCGGGCCGAATAGTTATCCGCGTCTTCGGGGCTGCCGTTGCGGCTCACCCAGTAGTCGTAGGTAGCGGCCTGCACGGCATAGGAGCGGTAGCCGCTGACCAGGGTGAGCCAGACGTCGTCGTCGGCGGCCGCGGCGAACATTTCCTCCACGGCCTCGGCCACATCAGGGCGCAGCGTTGCATTGACGCGGTCCGTCGCGAGGGGCACCTCGGGGAGGACCAGGTCCGATGGGGCGTAGTCGATCGGGTCGAGCGGCCGCCGTTTGTTGACGACGACGGTGGCAGCCGAGGGATCGGCGTAGGCGTCCGTCGCCGAGCTGGCAGGGACCGGGCCAGCAGTGGCGGGGACCGGGCCAGCAGTGGCAGTGGCGGTGGCCGCTGACGACGGCGACCGTTGGGCGGGTGCGGGGATCTCCCCGACGGCAAGGTCTGGGAGGTCCGATGCCGTGGGGTCCGGATCGGGTGTTCCGCAGCCGGAGACGGTAGCAGCCAGGATCGCAGCCGTCACCAATAGCGGCCGGGCGGGCCACCGACGCATCCCGGTCATGTCTTCCGGAGCAGCATTCGCCGCACTGAGTGGTCGGCTTCCTTGGTCAGCACCAGCTGCGCCCGGCCCCTGGTGGGCAGCACATTGGCCATCAGGTTGGGCTCGTTGATCCGTTTCCAGATGCCGAGCGCCGTCTCGCGGGCCTCGTCATCGGTCAACGACGCATACCGGTGGAAATAGGACTGGGGGTTGGCGAACGCACCGGAGCGCAGCGACTGGAACCGCTGGACGTACCACTGCTCAATGTAGGAGGTCTTGGCGTCCACATAAATGGAGAAGTCGAAGAAGTCGCTCAGGGCCAGGCCGGACCGCCCATCGGCGCGGGTCCTGGCTGGCGCGAGCACGTTGAGGCCCTCGACAATGAGCACGTCGGGACGCCTCACCACCACTTCACGGTCGGGCACGATGTTGTAGGTCAGGTGGGAGTACCACGGGGCGCGCACCTCATCGGCGCCGCTCTTGACCTCGCTGACAAACCTGAGCAGGCGTCGTCGATCGTAGGATTCGGGGAAGCCCTTGCGCTGCATCAGGCCGCGGCGTTCCAGCTCATCATTCGGGTACAGGAACCCGTCGGTGGTGACCAGCTCCACGTTGGGGGTGTCCGGCCAGCGGCTCAACAGCTCGCGCAGCACGCGGGCGGTCGTCGATTTTCCGACGGCCACCGAACCGGCGACCCCGATGACGAAAGGGGTGCGGGTGCGCTGTTCGCCCAGGAACGTCGTGGTTGCGGCATGCAACTCGCCCGCGGCAGCCACGTAAAGGGATAGGAGCCGCGAAAGGGGAAGGTAGACCTCACGCACCTCGTCGAGGTTGAGCTCGTCGCCCAACCCCCGCAGCCGAAGAATGTCCTCAAGATCGAGGGGGGAGCTGATCTCATTTGAGAGCCGGGCCCAGGTCTGGCGGTCCAGCTCAACGAAGGGTGTGAAGTTGCTCTCCGCACCATTGCCCGCGGTCACCCCGGGATTTGTCTCATTCACCATCTGAATTGTGCCTGTTGGCGGCCCCAGATGCGAACCTCACCGGGGCGGGCGGCTCCTGCGGAGCGGCGGCCTGCGTCTGAACGCCCGGGCTGACGGTACTCTTAAGCCCATGTGTGGAATCGTAGGCTACGTAGGCCGATCAACAGTGTCCTCAGACGGTACAACGGGAACCCATGGCGCGCTCGACGTCGTCATGGAGGGTTTGCGGCGCCTTGAGTATCGCGGCTACGACTCGGCCGGAGTGGCAGTATTGACCCCCAACGGCATCGAGTCGCGGAAGAAGTCAGGCAAGCTCAGCAACCTGGTGGCCGAACTTGAGGCCCGCCCGCTGACCGCGTCCCTGACCGGTATCGGCCACACCCGTTGGGCGACCCACGGCGCACCCAATGACACCAACGCGCACCCCCACCTCGCTGACAACGGCCGGCTGGCCGTCATTCACAACGGCATCATCGAGAACTTCGCCGAACTCAAGGCAGCACTGCTTGAGCAGGGCGAAACCTTCCTTTCCGAAACGGACACCGAGGTGGCGGCAGCCCTGCTCGGCAGCATCTACCGGGAGCTGTCGGCCGCCGGCGACCCTGATCCGCTCCCCAATGCCATGCGCAAAGCCAGCCAGCAGCTGGAAGGCGCCTTCACCCTCCTCGCCGTGCACCAGGACTCGCCGGGTATCGTCGTCGCGGCCCGCCGCAACTCGCCCCTCGTCGTCGGTCTCGGCGACGGCGAGAATTTCCTCGGCTCCGATGTGTCGGGCTTCATTGACTTCACCCGCCGCGCCGTTGAGCTGGGCCAGGATCAGGTAGTCACCATCACTCCCGACGACGTCGTCATCACCGACTTCTTCGGCGCCCCGGCCGAGGGCAAGGAATTCCACGTGGACTGGGACGCGGCAGCCGCGGAAAAGGGCGGCTACCCCTCCTTCATGGAGAAGGAAATCAATGACCAGCCCGACGCCGTCGCGCAGACCCTCCTGGGCCGCTCCGATGCGAAGGGCAAGCTGATCCTCGATGAACTGCGGATCGACGAGACCATCCTGCGCTCCGTGGACAAGATCGTTGTCCTCGCTTGCGGTACGTCGGCCTACGCCGGGCAGGTGGCCAAGTACGCCATCGAGCACTGGTGCCGTATCCCCACTGAAGTGGAACTCTCCCACGAGTTCAGGTACCGCGATCCGATCGTCAACGAGAAGACACTCGTCGTCGCCATCTCCCAGTCCGGTGAAACCATGGACACCCTGATGGCGGTGCGTTACGCCCGCGAACAGGGCGCCAAGGTGGTGGCGATCTGCAACACCAACGGATCCACCATTCCGCGTGAGTCAGACGCCGTGCTGTACACCCACGCCGGTCCGGAAATCGCCGTCGCCTCGACGAAGGCGTTCCTCGCCCAGATCACCGCCGCCTACCTGCTGGGTCTGTACCTGGCGCAACTGCGCGGCAACAAGTTCGGCGACGAGATCGCGGACGTCCTCGCCGATCTCGCCGAAATGCCAGCGAAGATCCAGAGCATCCTGGACAACGCCGACAAGGTCAAGAAGCTTGCCCGCGACATGTCCAACGCCAAGTCGGTGCTCTTCCTGGGCCGGCACGTCGGATTCCCCGTGGCGATGGAGGGAGCCTTGAAGCTCAAGGAACTCGCCTACATCCACGCCGAAGGGTTCGCCGCCGGTGAGCTGAAGCACGGCCCCATCGCGTTGATCGAAGATGGGCAGCCGGTGGTCGTCGTGGTGCCGTCACCGAACGGCAGGGACTCCCTGCACGCCAAGGTGGTCTCCAACATCCAGGAGATTCGCGCCCGCGGTGCAGTCACCATCGTGATCGCCGAGGAAGGCGACACCTCGGTGGAAGCCTACGCCGAACACGTGTTTTACGTACCCAAGACTCCTACCCTGCTGGCGCCGCTGCTCACCACTGTGCCGCTGCAGATCTTCGCCTGCGAGCTGGCGTCCGCCAAGGGGTACGACGTCGACCAGCCCCGCAATCTGGCCAAGTCAGTCACGGTTGAGTAATAACCGATGATCGTTGGCATAGGCGTTGACGTTGTTGACATAGACCGGTTCGGGCGGCAGCTGGAACGGACGCCTGGCCTGCGTGAACGATTGTTCGTGCCGGCCGAGCGGGTGCTGAACCTGCGCTCGCTCGCCGCCCGGTTCGCCGCCAAAGAGGCGGTGGCCAAGGCCCTCGGCGCCCCCGCGGGAATGAACTGGCAGGACTGCTGGATTGGGCTCGACGCTGCCGGTAGCCCATCGGTGGAAGTCAAAGGCACCGTGGCGGCCGCCGCCGCCGCGAAGGGTGTGCACCGCTGGCACCTCTCGCTCAGCCATGACGGAGGGGTGGCGACGGCGATGGTGGTCGCCGAAGCCGAAGCCGGACCCGTGGCATCAACAGCACCGTCGGTCGGGATAGACTCCTAAGTATGCTTAGCGCCTATTCGGGCAGTGCGATCCGTTCGGCTGAAGCCCCTCTCCTCGACGCCGGGCACGGCGCTGCCCTGATGCAGCGCGCAGCCCACGGCCTCTACGCTGCTGCCGCCGCCGAACTGATCAGCCGGACCGGCGGCTGTTACGGGCGCACAGCGGTGGTTCTCGCCGGCAGCGGCAACAACGCCGGCGACGCCCTTTTCGCGGCCGCACGCCTGGCCGGCAGGGGAGTGCGCACGACGGCAATCCTCACCTCCGCCACCACTCATCCGCTGGCACTCGCAGCGTTTCAACGCGCCGGCGGCCGCGTTGAACTGCTCAGCCCAGCGACCACTGGACGCCTGGTGGGGTCAACCGCCGCGGCGGACCTTGTCATTGACGGGATTCTGGGGATCGGCGGGTCCGGCGGTCTCCGCGAACCTGCGGCCACCCTGGTCCGGGAGCTCGCCGCGGCGGCTACCGGCATCGTCGTCGCCTGCGACCTTCCCAGCGGGGTGGATGCGGACACCGGCATGGTCAACGAACCGGTCCTTCACGCCGACCTCACGGTCACCTTCGGTGCGCTCAAGACCGGGCTCCTCACGGGGCCGGGGGCGCACGCCGCGGGGCGCGTCGTCGTCGTCGACATTGGGCTCTCCGAGTCGCTGCCGGAACCTGACCTATTCCGTCTCGAGGCCGCCGACGCAGCGGCCCTGTACCGCAGGCCCCGCCCCGCCGACCACAAGTACACCCGCGGAGTGCTCGGCATTGCCGCCGGTTCGACGATGTACCCGGGCGCGGCGGTCCTGGCAACCGGAGCCGCCCTGGCCACCGGGCTGGGAATGGTCAGGTATCTCGGACCACCGTCGGTCGCCGCCCTGGTCAACCGGACCCACCCCGAGGCGGTCTGCTCCCAGGGGCAGGTCAAGCCGACCCACGTCCAGGCCTGGTTGGTTGGCCCCGGGGCCGACGAGGACCCGGACCAGCGGCGCCGGGCCCGCGACGCGATGGCGTCCGGCCTGCCCACGGTGGTCGACGCAGGTGCGCTGGCGCTCCTGCCGCGCAGGCTGGGACCACAGGTGATCCTGACCCCTCATGCGGGCGAGCTGCAGGCGGTGCTGACGAAGCGCAAGGTCAGGGCGACCCGGCGCGACATCGAGGCGGCCCCCACCGAGTACGCCCGCATCGCGGCTGAGCTCACCGGTGCCACAGTGCTGCTCAAGGGTGCAGTCACAGTGGTGGCGTCGCCGTCGGGCACGCTGTTCAGCCAGGCGGAAGCGACGCCGTGGCTCGCCACCGCAGGGTCGGGGGATACGCTCGCTGGCATACTGGGCGCTCTGGTGGCAACACTTGCCGACGACGACGGCGACGCTGCCGTCGACCGCATCGGCGTGCCGGTGCAGGACAAGTGGGCGGCGATAGCAGCAGCTGCGGCGCTGCTCCACGGTCTGGCGGGGACCAGGGCTGCCGGGTTCGGGCCGATCGTCGTCTCGGAGCTGCCGCAACACCTTGGTGCGGTCCTCGCGGACCTGCTCACGGCACCGCCCGGCAAGGACACAATTCACTAACTAGTCACCTGGTTGCGCTATGAAGGTAGCTGGACCGTTCACTTTTCGACCAACGAATTACACCACTTCAGGAGAACACATGGAACTCTGGCCCGGCGAAGCGTACCCTTTGGGCGCTACCTATGACGGCACCGGTACCAACTTTGCGTTGTACAGCGAGATTGCCGACAGGGTGGAGCTCTGCCTGTTCGAGGACGACGGCACCGAAACCCGCGTGCACCTCAACGAGGTGGACGGCTACGTCTGGCACGGGTACCTGCCGCACATCGTCCCGGGCCAGAAGTACGGCTACCGGGTCCACGGTCCCAACGCCCCCGAAGAGGGCCACCGCTGCAACCCGAACAAGCTCCTCCTGGACCCGTACGCCAAGGCCGTCCACGGCCAGATGGACTGGGATCCGGCACTGTTCGGGTACAACTTCGGCGACGAAAACTCGATCAACAATGACGATTCGGCACCCCACATGATGCTGGGCGTCGTCGTCAACCCATTCTTCGACTGGGACGGCGACCGTAAGCCACGGATCCCGTACCACCAGTCGGTCATTTACGAAGCCCATGTCAAGGGACTCACCCAGCTGCACCCGGAGGTCCCCGAGGAACAGCGCGGCACCTACGCCGGCGTTGCGCACCCTTCAGTCATCTCGCACCTGCAGAAGCTGGGAATCACCGCCATCGAACTGATGCCAGTGCACCAGTTCGTCAATGACAGCACCCTCCAGGAAAAGGGCCTCACCAACTACTGGGGCTACAACACCATCGGCTTCTTCGCACCACACAACACCTACGGCTCCGCCGGTGACACCGGCGAACAGGTCCAGGAATTCAAGGCCATGGTGCGTGAACTCCACCTCGCAGGCATCGAAGTGATTCTCGACGTCGTCTACAACCACACCGCCGAGGGCAACCACCTGGGCCCCACCCTGTCGATGCGCGGCATCGACAACTCCGCGTACTACCGGCTCGTCGAAGACGACAAGAAGTACTACATGGATTACACCGGCACCGGCAACTCACTGAACGTGGGCAACCCGCACTCCCTGCAGCTCCTGATGGACTCACTGCGCTACTGGGTGACCGAGATGCACGTCGACGGTTTCCGCTTCGACCTCGCGTCCACCCTGGCCCGCGAGTTCTACGACGTCGACCGCCTGTCGGCGTTCTTCGAACTGGTCCAGCAGGACCCAGTGGTCTCCCAGGTCAAGCTCATCGCCGAGCCGTGGGACGTTGGACCCGGCGGCTACCAGGTGGGCAACTTCCCACCGCAGTGGACCGAGTGGAACGGCAAGTACCGCGACACGGTGCGCGACTTCTGGCGTGGAGAACCGTCGACGCTGGGCGAATTCGCCTCACGCCTGACCGGCTCAGCAGACCTCTACGAGCAATCAGCCCGCCGCCCGGTCGCATCGATCAACTTCGTCACCGCCCATGATGGCTTCACCATCCGCGACCTCGTGTCCTACAACGAGAAGCACAATGACGCCAACGGTGAAGACAACAACGACGGCGAAACCCACAACCGGTCCTGGAACTGCGGTGAGGAAGGCCCCACCGACAACCCCGAGGTCAATACCCTCAGGGTCCGCCAGCAGCGCAACTTCATTGCCACCCTCCTGCTGTCGCAGGGTGTGCCAATGCTGCTGCACGGTGATGAGCTGGGCCGCACCCAGCAGGGCAACAACAACACCTATGCACAGGACTCCGAGATCAGCTGGATTCACTGGGACCAGATGGACCAGCCGCTGCTCGAATTCACTGCCGCTGTGAACCGGCTGCGGTCGGAGCACCCGACGTTCCGCCGTCGCCGGTTCTTCGACGGCCGGCCGGTACGACGCGGCGAGGGCGAGGCCCTGCCGGACATCGTCTGGCTGGGTACCGACGGCACCGTCATGGCGCCGGAGGATTGGGACACCGGGTTTGGCCGATCCATTGGCGTGTTCCTGAACGGCCAGGGTATCTCCGGCCGCGACGCCCGCGGGCAGCGGATCACCGACCAGAACTTCCTGCTGCTCTTCAACGCGAGCGACGAGCCGGTCGACTTCACCCTCCCACCGCAGGAGTACGCTCCGGCCTGGGACGAGGTCATTGATACCGCCGGCAAGTACGCCGACTCGGACGCCATCCCAGCGGAAGCCACGATCACGCTGGAAGCCAAGTCAATGGTGGTGTTGCGCGCCCACGCCGAAACCGAGGATCTCGATCACTCGGTGGCAGCGTCACTGGCTGCGTTGGCCAACTCGCACCAGCCCGGCGGCGCCTAACCGCCTGGGTCACCCCAGGCACCGCAGCAGTTCACCCTGCCGCAGTTCGAACGACACACAGCACCGAAGTTCAGGAGTACATCCATGAGGATCCCGAAGTCGACCTACCGGTTGCAGATTCAATCCGAGTTCGACCTGAGGGCTGCCGCGGCGGTGGTCCCTTACCTGCGGGACCTGGGCGTGGACTGGGTGTACCTGTCGCCGGTGCTGACGGCTGAGAAGGGATCGGGACACGGTTACGATGTCACCGATCCCACGGCGATCGACCCGGAGCGCGGCGGACGGGACGCCTTCGTGGCGCTCTCGGACGCCGCGCATGCGGCGGGGCTCGGCGTCCTGGTGGACATTGTGCCCAACCACCTGGGGGTGCAGACCCCTGCGCAGAACCCCTGGTGGTCCTCGCTGCTCAAGGGCGGGCAGAACTCGCCCTACGCCGAGGCGTTCGACGTCGACTGGGCGGCTGCGGATGGGAAGATCCGTCTGCCGGTCCTCGGCGACGGGGATGACGAACTGTCGGCCCTGGAGCTCGACGGCGGGGAACTGCGCTACTACGATCACCGGTTCCCGATCGCTGACGGCAGCTACGAAACCGGAGACACGGCCCAGGCCGTGCATGCCCGGCAGCACTACGAGCTGGTGAACTGGCGGCGCGCGGACAGCGAACTGAACTACCGCCGGTTCTTCGGCGTCAACACCCTTGCGGGGGTGCGCGTCGAAGTGCCACGGGTCTTCGATGAGTCCCACAGCGAGATCCGCAGCTGGTTTGAGGAATCCCTGGTGGACGGGCTCCGGATCGATCACCCGGACGGGCTGGCCGACCCTGCAGGCTACCTGGACCGGTTGCGTGAACTCACCGGCGGGGCCTATGTCCTGGTCGAGAAAATTCTGGAGCCGGGCGAAGTCCTCCCGCCGGAATGGGCGACCGAAGGCACCACCGGCTACGACGCGCTCGCCGATATTGACCGCCTGTTCGTGGACCCGGCTGGCCAAGCCGCACTTGAACGGGTTGCGCCGGCCGAGGATTTCCACTCGATGATCCACGGCACCAAACGCGGGATCGCCGATGGGATCCTCCGGTCGGAGGTGCTGCGGCTGACCCGCCTGGTTCCGGCCGATGCCGGCCTCGACGCCGAGCAGACCGCCGACGCTATCGCCGAACTGCTGGCGTGTTTCCCGGTCTACCGCAGTTACCTGCCCGGTGGTGCGGAGTACCTCGACGACGCCGTCCTCGCCGCGCAGGTGCACCGCCCGGACCTGGCCGACACGCTGAGCGCCCTGCACCAGCTGCTTAACCCGTATCTTGCCGACCCTGACTCCGCACTGACGGAGCTGGCCACCAGGTTCCAGCAGACCTCGGGCATGGTGATGGCCAAAGGGGTCGAGGACACCGCGTTCTACCGGTACAACCGGCTGACCTCCCTGAACGAGGTGGGCGCCGACCCGTCCATTTTCTCGATCAACCGGACTGAGATGCACAACCGGCTGCTGCGGCGCCAGCGTGACAACCCACTGTCCATGACAGCGCTCAGCACCCACGACACCAAACGTAGCGAAGACACCCGCGCGAGGATCACAGTGCTCTCCGAGCTGGCCGACGACTGGGCCTCAATTCTTGGCCAGCTCGACGACGCAGCACCCCTCGGGGACCCGGCCTTCTCGTCGCTGCTGTGGCAGGCCATGGTCGGCGCGTGGCCGCTCAGCCGCGAACGGGCCCACGCCTACGTGGAAAAGGCGTCCCGTGAAGCCGACTCCAGTACCCACTGGACAGCCCCGAACGCCGCCTTCGAGGACCGCATGCACGCCGCGGTCGACGCGGCCTACGACAACCCGGCGGTCGCTGCCCTCGTCACCGCTTTGGTGGACAAGATCAAAAGCTACGGCTGGTCAAACTCCCTGAGCGCGAAGCTGTTGCAGCTGACCATGCCGGGCGTCCCCGATGTGTATCAGGGCTCGGAATTCTGGGAAGACTCACTGGTGGACCCCGACAACCGCAGGCCCGTGGACTTTGAAGCGCGGAAACAAGCACTGGTGAACCTGGCCTTCGGTGCGCTTCCGGCGGTCGACGAGTCAGCGGTGGCGAAGCTACTCGTGGTCTCCCGTGCCCTGAAGCTACGCCGCGACCGGCCCGAACTGTTCGGCGGGTACACCGCCGTGGCGACAACCGGTGCGGCCGCCGATCACGTGTTCGCCTTCGACCGCGGGGGAGCCGTCACCCTGGTGACCCGGCTACCCCTCGGCCTCGAACGCCAGGGCGGCTGGAAGGACACCTCAATCGTGCTGCCGGAGGGCCAGTACAGCTGCGCCATTACCGGTGCAACCTTCTCCGGCGGTCCCGTGTCGGCCGGAACCATTTTTGAAACCTACCCAGTAGCACTGCTGGTCCGGGAGGACGCATCATGAGGAAACCATTCGACGTCTGGGCCCCGAAGGCAACCATCCTCTCGCTGCGCGCGGACGGCACCACCACGGCCATGACCAAAACCGACGACGGCTGGTGGACCGTCGACGCCCTCCCGGCGGCAACGGAGAGCACCACCTACGGGTATCTGGTGGACGGCGCCGAGTCGCCGATCCCCGATCCCCGGTCCCGCCGCCAGCCCGACGGCGTGCACGGACTGTCCCAGACCTTCGACCCGAGCTCCTACGCGTGGCAGGACCGCTCCTGGGCTTCGCCGGGTCTCAACGGCGGAGTGATCTACGAACTGCACATCGGGACCTTCACGCCCGAGGGCACCTTCGATGCGGCGATCGGGAAGCTCGACTACCTGGTTGGGCTCGGCGTCCAGCACGTTGAACTCCTCCCCGTGAACGCGTTCAACGGCACCCACAACTGGGGTTACGACGGCGTCCTCTGGTTCGCAATCCAGGAGACCTACGGGGGTCCCGCCGGATACCAGCGGTTCGTCGACGCGGCGCACCAGCGGGGTCTGGGGGTCATCCAGGACGTGGTGCACAACCACCTGGGACCCAGCGGCAACTATCTCGGCCAGTTCGGCCCGTACCTCACCGAAGGCAAAGCGAACACCTGGGGTGATTCGCTGAACCTCGATGGGCCGCAGTCAGATGAGGTCCGCCGCTACGTGCTGGACAATATTCGGATGTGGTTCAAGGACTTCCACGTCGACGGCCTCCGCCTCGACGCAGTGCACGCACTGCACGACGAACGCGCCCTGCACATTCTTGAAGAATTCGCTCAGGAGACTGACACCCTCGCCAAGGAACTGGGCAAACCCCTGTTCCTGATCGCCGAGTCGGACCTGAACAATCCGCGGCTCATTACCTCACGTGCCGCGGGCGGCTACGGGCTGACCGGTCAGTGGAGCGACGATTTCCACCACGCCGTGCACGTCAACGTCACCGGGGAAACCACCGGCTACTACGAAGACTTCGACTCGGTAGGCGCACTGGCCAAAGTCATGACAGACGGGTTCTTCCACAACGGAACCTACTCGTCCTTCCGCGAACGCGGCCACGGACGGCCCATCGACCCAGCCCACATCAGCACGCACCAGCTGGTGGTCTGCACGCAGAATCACGACCAGATCGGCAACCGGGCGGCCGGCGACCGGATGGGTGCCACCGTTGGCTTCGCCCAACTGGCGCAGGCCGCCGTCCTGAACCTGGCCGGGCCCTTCACCCCGATGCTGTTCATGGGCGAAGAATTTGGTGCCTCCACCCCCTGGCCGTTCTTCACCTCCCACCCCGAACCGGAACTGGGCAAGGCAACAGCCGAGGGCCGTCTCCGCGAGTTCGAACGGATGGGCTGGGACGCCGACACCGTGCCCAACCCGCAGGATCCAGAGACCTTCGCGTCAGCCAAGCTGGACTGGGATGAAGTGGAGACCGGCGACCACGCGCGCCTCCTGGAGGTGTACCGCCAGCTGATCCGGTTGCGGCGCGACACCCCCGACCTGATGAATTCCGACTTCACTGCTGTGTCCGTCGACTTCAGCGAACCCGAGAAGTGGCTGGCGATCCGCCGCGGCGGGACCGTCGTCGTCGTCAATCTCGCCGACGAGGAGCGGACCGTTCCCGTGGACGCCTCACAGGTACTGCTGTCCACCGTCCCAGGCGAGGTGCTGGACGCCGGCCGGTGCACCCTGCCGGCCCGCGGGTCGGCAATTCTCAGCTGATTCAGCCAGTCCCGCCGCACCACCCTTCCCCCAGACCCAGGAGAGACCCATGACGTATCACCCAGCCGATGACCGTTACGAAACGATGCCCTACCGACGGGTGGGGCGCAGCGGACTGCAGCTCCCCGCGGTGTCGCTCGGCCTGTGGCACAACTTCGGGGATGACAAGCCGTTCGCCGATCAGCGCGCCATTTTGCGGCGTGCCTTCGACCTGGGGGTCACCCACTTCGACCTGGCCAACAACTACGGACCCCCTGCCGGTAGCGCCGAAACGAATTTCGGACGGCACCTCAAGGACGACTTTGCTCCGTTCCGCGACGAGCTGGTCATTTCCAGCAAGGCCGGCTACGACATGTGGCCGGGCCCCTACGGCGAGTGGGGATCCCGGAAATACCTGCTCGCGAGCCTCGACCAGTCACTGAACCGGATGGGGCTGGACTATGTGGACATTTTCTACAGCCACCGTCCCGACCCGAACACGCCGCTCGAGGAGACCATGGGGGCCCTGGACACCGCGGTGCGGTCGGGCCGGGCCCTGTACGCGGGGATCTCCTCCTACTCGCCGGAGAAAACTGCCGAAGCCGCAGCAATCCTCAGGGATCTCGGCACGCCTCTGCTGATCCACCAGCCCTCCTACTCAATGCTGAACCGCTGGGTGGAGAACGGCACTCCCAACCTGCCCGAGGTGCTGGAGCAGGAGGGCGTCGGATCAATCGCCTTCTCGCCACTGGCCCAGGGGCTGTTGACCGACCGCTACCTCGACGGAATTCCCGAGGGCTCCCGCGCGGCGTCCAACAAGTCGTTGTCGGAAGAGCACCTTTCCGAGGACAACCTGCGCCGGGTCCGCGGCCTCAACCGGATCGCCCAGGACCGTGGCCAGTCGCTGGCGCAGATGGCAATCGCCTGGATCCTGCGCGAGCAGTCCAAGGGCAGCCCCATCACATCGGCCCTGATCGGCGCGTCAAGCGTGACGCAGCTGGAGAACAGCCTGGCAGCCGTGAAGAACCTCGAGTTCAGCCAGGACGAGCTCACCGCCATCGACGAGTTCGCCGTCGAATCGGACATCAACCTGTGGGCCAAGGCCCTCGACGCCTAGGCGTCCCACCGATGTCCGACGCTGGGGCACTGCACGTCCGTGAAGCCACCGAGGCGGACTGGCCCGCCCTCTGGGCCATCATGGAACCGGTGCTGCGCGCCGGTGAGACCTACTGCTGGGACGCTGAGCTTTCCGAAGCGCAGGCGCGGGTCGAATGGTTGGCCCCCTCCGACGCCACGATGCGGGTATACGTCGCGGAGGTGCCCGGTGGCGCCGTCGTCGGGACCGCCCAGTTGCACGCGAACCGGGGCGGGGGCGGGTCGCACGTGGCGAACGCCAGTTTCCTGGTGGCCGGTGACGCCGGCGGCAGGGGAGTGGGGCGTTTTCTGGCCGGCCGGGTGCTGTCGCAGGCCCGGGAGCAGGGATACCGCGCGATGCAGTTCAACGCGGTCGTGGAAACGAACACCCGTGCGGTGCGGCTGTGGGAATCGCTCGGGTTCGGGATCCTCACCACCGTTCCCGGCGCGTTCCGGCACCCGACCGAAGGTTTTGTGGGGCTGCACCTGATGTTCCGGGAGCTCTGACCGGCCCGTTCCGCCGCATCGAAACACCCCTCCAAGAGTGGGTGGCTACCTCCAGAACGCGGCCAGGTCGGGGAACGCCCGCTCGTACCCGTTCAACAACCGCGAGGCAGCGTGGGCCGAGTCGATCAGCGGATGCACCAGGAACGCCCGGAGCGCCGAGTCCCGGTCGGCGTGGACGGCCGAGTGAATCACCGCCTCCTCCACCGCCAGCAACTGCCCCATCAGGCCCAGCTGGTGGGTGGTCAGCGGCCCGGCGGGCAGCGGCGTGGCACCGGTCTGGTCGAGCCGGGCGGGAAGTTCGACGACGGCGTCCGGCGGCAAGGCCGGTAGGGTGCCCCCATTGCGGACATTGACGATCAGCTCGGTGGGCTGGCCGGTCAGCAGGGCTCGCATCGCCGCCAAAGCGATGCGCTCATAACCGCCCCCAGCCAGGCCGGCTTCATCGCGTTCCTCAGCGTCCGGGCGGGCCTCGGCCAGGTATCCCTCTTCCCGGGCGAGCCGCGCTCCGTCCCACACCGCGAAGGGCTCGGGCGTCGTCAGCAACTCGGTGTAGAGCTGCTCCTGCTGACGGTGCAGGAACGCACCGCGGGTTTCAGCGGCCCCCGACAGGGACCGGACCGCCTCGCGGTGGAAGTAATAGTAGAACAGGTACTCGTTGGGCACCGCCCCGAGGAGCCTCGGCAGATCCGGGCCGAACACCCGGCCCTCCTCGAAGGAGGCGAGCCGCTGCGGGTCCGCCAGCAACCCCGGCAGCCGGTCGACGTCGTCGTACGTCAGGCCACGCAACCAGCCCAGATGGTTCAGACCAACGTAGTCAACCCCGGCCAGGGAGCCCTCGACGAGGGGGACCCCTGCCGCCGTCGCCGCGCGTGACACCAGCCCGGCCGCCGAATCGCAGATTCCAATCGCTTTGTCACCCAGAACGGCCTGCATCGCGCCGGTCACCATTCCCGCCGGGTTGGTGAAGTTGATCAGCCACGCGGCGGGGCAGACTCGTCGCATGGATTCAGCGACCGTCAGCATCTGCGGCACCGACCGCAGTGCGTAGGAGATGCCCCCGGCGCCCACGGTTTCCTGACCCAGCAGGCCCTCGTCCAGGGCAACACGCTCGTCGAGGACCCGCCCGGCTGCGCCGCCGCTGCGGATGGCAGCGAAGACCACATCGGCGCCGGCCAGGGCATGGTCAAGGGCCGACTCGGTTTCCAACTGTGGCCGGCTGGAGCCCGCCGGCAGCGGCATCGTCTGCAGGACCCGGGCAATAGCCTTCAGCCGGGACGGGTCCGAATCATGCAGGACCACCTCAGTGATGACGCCCGCGAACTGGCCGGTCGCCAGGGCCCGGTACACCAGCGGAACCCGGAAGCCGCCGCCGCCCACGATGACCAGTTTCATGAACCCTCCGCAGCAGTAAATGTCCTCATTAGCCGGCGTCCGGCGTCACACGTGTGCTGCGCGCCGGAGGCCTAAGAGTATTGTGCCGTACATGGGCACCGCGCATCGTTTTGATCCTCTGGCTGATAGCCGCTCCGCGTCCGATCCGGAGTTTGACCTGCTCCTCAGCGGATCAGTCTTCCTCGACATTGTTTTCACCGGCCTTGAACACCTGCCGTCACCGGGCACCGAGGTGTGGGCTGACGGGATGGGATCCTGCCCGGGTGGTGTTGCCAACCAGGCGATCGCCGCGAGCCGGCTGGGGTTACGCACCACCCTGTCGGCGGCGTTCGGCGACGATGGCTACGGTGACTACAACAAGGGCATCCTGCGGGATCAGGAACATGTTG
Source organism: Arthrobacter sp. TB 23 (assembly GCF_000294595.1). Lineage (NCBI taxonomy): Bacteria > Bacillati > Actinomycetota > Actinomycetes > Micrococcales > Micrococcaceae > Arthrobacter > Arthrobacter sp. TB 23. The sequence goes on from NZ_ALPM01000021.1 coordinate 88,529, forward strand.
ACCTGTCCCGGTCGAGGACATTCGAGAACTGGCACTCACCGGTCACGGTGTCCCTGTCGGTGCAACGCGACAGGTCAATGGTGACCCACGGCCACCCCTCGCCGGTCTCCGCCACCGACCTGCTCGGCGACCCGCCGCCGCGCGCCCGGGCCGCCGTCGTCAGCGTCGAACCGCAGCTGGAACCCTGGGCTCTCGCCGCGCAGGCGAATGGGACCAAACTGTTTGGAGATGTGGGCTGGGACCCCACCGGGCAGTGGTCGGGAAATGCGCTGGATACGTTGCAGTACTTCCACGCTTTCGTGCCCAACGATGTGGAGGCGATGGCCTACACCCGCACCGACGACCCGTGGGCGGCCCTGTATGCGCTCGCCGACCGGGTGCCGGTGGCAGTGGTCACGGTGGGCCAGCAGGGGGCCATCGCCATCGACTCCATCACGGGGGAGGAAGAGTGGGTGCCGGCCCTGCCGGTGAAAGCCTATGACCCCACCGGGGCGGGTGACTGCTTCGCCGCCGCTTTCGTGATGGGTGACCTCGCCGGGTTCTCCCTCGCTGACCGGCTACGGTTCGCCAACCTGTGCGCCGCCCTGTCCGTGCAGGAAGTGGGCGGGTCCCTCGCCGCACCCGGGTGGGGTGACATTGCTGACTGGTGGCACCGGGTGAGCGAATCCCGCGACAAGGTCCGCAAACAGTGGCTGAAACGCTACGAGTTCCTCGAGGACATGGTCTCGGGTGTTCCGCTGGAAGCAGTGCGGCGGGCTTCGGCG